>DASYNV010000168.1:0-2342 GCA_036008365.1 Steroidobacteraceae bacterium
GCCCGCTTGCTGCCGCAGCATTCGCGCACTCGAATCAAGGGCTGGATCGAGGGCGGCGCGGTGTTGGTTGGCAGGCAGCGCTCAAGACCGCGCGACATCGTGACGGCCGGGTCACGTGTGCGCGTGCAAATGACTTCGGATTCGCCGGAGCTTAAGGTACTGCCCGAAACCATTGCACTGCGTCTGGTCCACGAGGATGGGGACTTGTTGGTCGTCGACAAGCCGGCCGGATTGGTGGTACATCCCGGCGCGGGGAATCCGCGGCATACCCTGCAAAACGCGTTGCTGGGGTTGGATCCCAAGTTGGCGGCTTTGCCGCGCGCCGGACTCATCCACCGGCTCGACAAGGACACCAGCGGCCTCTTGGTGGTGGCGCGCAATGCGGAGGCGCAGACCTCATTGTCGCGGCAGCTGATGGCGCGCACCATGTCGCGGGAGTATCTGGCAGTGGCTGTGGGTGTGATGACGGGGGGCGGTACCATCGATGCGCCCATTGGACGCAATCGCAGCGATCGTTTGAAAATGGCGGTGCGCGAGAGCGGCCGGCCGGCGGTCACGCATTACCGGGTGTTGGAGCGCTTCCGCGCCCACACGTATATCTCGGTGAAACTCGAGACCGGACGTACCCACCAGATTCGCCTGCACCTGGCGCATCAGAAATACCCGATTGTGGGCGACCCGGTCTACGGCGGCCGCTTTGCGCAGCCGCGCGATGCCTCGCAAGAGTTGATCGCTACTCTGCGCGCGTTTAAGCGCCAGGCTCTGCATGCGGCGAGTTTGGGATTCAATCATCCACGGACCAGTAAACGATTGGACTTGCAAAGTCCGGTTCCTGAGGATTTCAGACAACTGCTGCTGGCCCTGCGCGGCGATGCACGGGCAGCGGCAGCGCTGCAGCGCGCGCGGTGAGCTTAAGCTGGCTCAACATCGATTGGCCGGCACCTCCCGGTGTTCGCGTGCTATCGAGCTTTCGCGGCGGCGGCGCAAGCGCCGCGCCCTACGCATCGCTAAATCTGGGCGATCATGTAGGGGATCACCCTCAGGCCGTGGCGCACAACCGGCAGGCGCTGATCGTAGCAGCCCGACTGCCAGCAGAACCCGTATGGCTCGAGCAGGTGCATGGGGTGCATGTGGCTGATCTCGATGAGCCGGGGCCCTATGGTCCCGCGGATGCGGCGGTGACGCGGCGAGCAAAACGCGTATGCGCAATTCTCACGGCCGACTGTCTACCCGTTGTTTTCGCGACCGAATCCGGCGATACGATTGCGGCGGCACATGCTGGCTGGCGCGGCCTGAGCGCGGGCGTGATCGAGGCCGCCGTGCAGGCCATCGGGGCCTCGCCGCAGCACCTTATCGTGTGGCTGGGGCCGGCCATTGGGCCGCAGCACTTCGAAGTGGGCGCGGAAGTGCGCCAGGCGTTCATAAGAGCGGATCCTGGTGATGTCGACGCCTTTGAGAAGAATGCTCAGGGGCGCTTCATGGCGGATCTTGCCTGGCTCGCGCGCCGGCGGCTAAAAAGGCTGGGGATCAGCCGCGTTCATGGCGGCGGGGAATGCACCTATGCTCGGGCGGACCGCTATTTTTCCCATCGGCGCGACGGGATTACCGGCCGGCAAGGCACCTTCATTTGGCGTGAATCATAGGCTAAGACAGTTGAATTGAGCGCCCCGCACCCCATTTCTTGAGGATTCTGGGAGTTTTCTCGAAGGAATACCTATGCGGATGGATAAGTTGACCACCAAATTCCAGGCGGCCCTGGCGGATGCCCAATCCCTCGCGGTGGGCCGCGACAACCAGTACATCGAGCCGGTGCACCTGATGGCGGCGCTGCTCGATCAACAAGGCGGTACTGCCCGGCCGCTGCTGGAGAAGGCGGGCGCTCAGGTCGCGAAATTGCGCTCGGATCTGGCAGGCGCATTGGATCGGGTCGCCACGGTCGAGGGATCGGGCGGCGAGGTGCTGCTCAGCAATGATCTGAACAAGCTCTTGAACGTCACCGACAAGCTCGCGCAGCAGCGCGGCGATCAGTTCATTTCCAGCGAACTCTTCGTACTGGCGGCCTGCGACGATCGCGGCGAACTGGGCCGGATGTTGAAGGCGAATGGAGCCACGCGCTCCGCCCTGGAAAAGGCCATCGACGAGGTGCGCGGCGGCGCCAAGGTGGAGGATGCGGGCGCGGAGGAGAATCGTCAGGCGCTGGAAAAATACAGCATCGATCTGACCGAGCGCGCCACCCAGGGCAAGCTCGATCCGGTGATCGGGCGCGACGATGAAATTCGCCGCACCATCCAGGTTCTGCAGCGGCGCACCAAGAATAACCCGGTGCTCATCGGCGAGCCGGG
>DASYNV010000169.1:0-6761 GCA_036008365.1 Steroidobacteraceae bacterium
CCTGCTCGGAGAATTGCACGCCAATGCCGGCAGTGCGCTTGCCCTGCGCACCCTTGGGCGTGACCCAGATCACGCGGCCGGCGACCGGCAGCTTCTCATCCTCGCCCATGAGGTTCAGCAGCATGAACACTTCGTCACCGAGCCGGTAATTGCTGCTGGTCGGGATGAACAGGCCGCCGTTCGCCACGAACGGCATATAGGCCAGATAGAGCGCACTCTTGTCCTTGATCGTCAAGGTCAGGAGGCCCGGCTTGTTGATCCCGGATCTCGAATTTGGGTCCTTGGCCATGTTCCCGAGCGGTCCTCTGCCCTTCAGGCTGTATAAGACATCAAGACACTGCCGCGGCCCGCGCCCGGATGTGCGTGAGCTGCCACAGCAGTTGTTCGAGCACCACGGCACGGTTGATGGCCGTCAGCCGGAAGCCCCGCAGCTCGTAGACGGCATCGAGCAGCCGCAGCAACACTGCAATATTCATGTCCCAACTGGATTCTGGCAAGTGCGCGCCAGTGCGCACTTCCCGCATCTGGCCTGGCGCCCCGGCCGCGCGATCGATGCATGCTGTGAGCCAGGTCTCAATGCAGGTGAGCTGCAGCTCGAACTGCTCGCCGCGCGCCCAGCGTTCCGCGAGTCCGGAGATGTCCCCTGAACCTGCGGCCACTTCCGACAGTGCAGCAAAAGTATCCGAACTGAGGCTGGCCACTTCGACCGGATCGAGCTGTCGCGCCTCGAAAGGCGCCTCCCCGATCGCATCGAGCACGGCTGCCCACGGTCCCGGACCGCGCTGCCGTTCGAGGAAGGCCAGACTCTGCGCGCGTGTGGGCGTGGCCACGCGCAGCCGCTGGCAGCGGCTCAGGATGGTCGCCGGCAGCAGCGAGGGCACGCTCGTGACCAGTATCAGCGTGACACCGGCGCGTGGCTCTTCGAGCGTCTTGAGCAGGGCGTGGGTGGCATTGAAATACAGCGTGTCGGCCGGATGCAGGATCACAACCGTGGCTCCGCCGTCGTGCGCGGTCAGCGACAGTTCCTCGATCAGGGTGCGGATCTGCTCGATGCGAATGTATTTGGAATCCTCGAGCGGCTCGACGTGCATGAAGTCCGGATGCTGGCCCGCCAGGAACTGGCGGCAATCGCGGCACTGACCGCAGGGTGGCTCGGGCGCGCGACACAGCGCAAGCTGCGCGGCATAGCGCGCCAGCCACAGCCCTCCAGCGCCGCGACGGTCATGAATCAGCAGCGCCGGTGGGAAGCGGGCCGCCATGCGCGTGCGCCGCAGCTGCTCCATCTGCGGCACAAGCCAAGCCGGCACGGCCGATAGGTCGCGGCTCATGGGAGCAGATCCGCCACGGCGGCCAACGCTGAGGCGAGCACCTGCGGCGGTGGCGCCGTGGCATCGATCACGCGCACGCGCTGGGGCTCGTCGCTTGCGAGCATCAGGTAGCGCTGGCGCACGCGCTCGAAGAATCGCCGGTCCTCGTCTTCGAAGCGGTCGCCGCCACGGCGCCGCGCGCCCGCGCGTGCGAGTCCCAGCTCCACCGGCAGATCGAGCACCAGCGTGCGTCTCGGCCACAGTTCAGCGTGTACCGAGCGTGCGAGGCGCTCGATCAGCGCCGCGTCGACGCCGCGGCCGGCGCCCTGGTAGGCGCGGGTGGCATCGGTAAAGCGATCGCAGATCACCCACGCCCCTTGATCGAGTGCGGGGCGAATCCGATTCTCGATGTGAATGGAGCGCGCCGCGAACATCAATAGCGTCTCGGCATCCGGCGTGATGCGTTCATCGCCGCGTTCGAGCAGCAGCGCGCGCAGCCGCTCGGCGAGCGGCGAGCCTCCCGGCTCGCGCGTGACCAGGACGCTGTGCCCGCGCTCGCGCAACGCGGCTTCGAGCGCGCGCGCCAGCGTCGATTTGCCCGCGCCTTCGATGCCCTCGAGGCTGATGAAGTGGTCGGTCGGCGTCACGGCGGGGAGGACCGATGCGTCGAGACACCGATCCGGCGCAGATAGGCGCGCAGTGCCACGTCGTGCTGCTCGAGCGTGGAGGAGAATTGATGTGAGCCATCGCCATTGCCGGTGGCGACGAAGTACAGCACATCGGTAGCCGCCGGATGCAGGGTCGCCTCGAGCGATGCGTTACCCGGCAGCGCGATCGGCGTCGGCGGCAGACCGGCGCGCGTGTAGCTGTTGTAGGGGGTATCGGTCTCGAGATCGCGCGTGTGGATATTGCCATCGTACCGATCGCCGAGCCCGTAGATGACGGTCGGATCGGACTGCAACCGCATGCCGCGCCGCAGACGATTGACGAATACCGCGGCCACCATCGCCCGCTCCTCCTCGCGCCCGGTCTCCTTTTCGACGATCGAGGCCAGTATCAGTGCATCGCTCGGGCCGGCCAACGGCAGGTCGGCCGCGCGCGCGTCCCAGGCCTCCTGCAGCGCGTGCTGCATGCGCTCGTAGGCCAATTCCAGTATGCGGCGATCGGGCGTGCCGGCGGCGAACCGGTAAGTGTCGGGGAAGAAACGTCCCTCAGCCGCTTCGCCCGCGTGACCCAGTGCGTTCATGAGCGCCTCATCCGACTGGCCGCGCAGTGTGTGCGCGAGCGCGGAATGCGCATCGAGCGCGCGCCGCAGATCGGCAAAACGCCAACCTTCGACCACGGTGAGCTGCTCGAGCAGCACGCGGCCGGCCACGAGTTGATCGAGCACGGCGCGCGCGCTCGCGTGCGGCGCGATCTCGTAATTTCCGGCCTGCACGCGCGGATGCAGTCGGTGCAGCCGCAGATACCACTCCACCTCTCGCGCGTGACGCACTGCCCCCTGCTGCTGCAGGCGCGCCAGAACGCCGCGCAGCGGCTCACCCTGAAGCACCTCGAGGTGGATCGGCTCGCCGGCAGAGGACGCCCGATCCATTTCGTGATCCAGATGGCGCCACAAGCCGAGCGCACTGCCGACCAGCACCGCCCCCAGGGCCAGCCATTTAAGACTACGCCGCACCGAGCCATCCCCGCACAGATTGCGAGCAGCCGCGCTGCGCGAGCGGCCGGCCTTCGAGCAGCGCTATCGATTGCACACCCCAGCGGACATTGGTCAGGAACGCTTCGCGCACGTGCGCCAGTTCCAGCCTCCCGACGCGCCGCTCACGCACCGGCGCCCCATGGCGCTCGGCCGCGGTGCACACCAGTCGCCGCATCACACCCGCGACGCCGCAGTCCGCAAGCGACGGCGTGAACAACCCGTTGTCATCGGCGAAGAACACGTTCGACATGCTGCCGCCGATCACATCGCCCGCGTTCGATAGCATCAACACTTCCTCCAGCGGCGCCGCGCGAATCGCGCTCTGCGCCAATACCTGCTCCAGCCGGTTCAGGTGCTTGAGCCCGGCGAGCAGCGGATTGACGCCGAGTGTGACGCTCGAGACCGCTACGCGAAAGCCCGCCGCCGCCTGCGGGCTCTCGGGCGGCCAGTCGTATCGCGTCAGGATACGCGTCGGGGTCTCATCACCGCTCGGCCGATAGCCACGCCGCCGAGCCGGCCCGCGCGTCAGGATCAGCTTCATGATGCAGCGGCCTTCGGCAGCCGCGTGCGCGCCGATTTCCGTGCCGAGCGAGTCGAAATCGTCGAAGCGCAGCTCCAGACGTTCGCAGCCCCGGCGCAGACGCTCCAGATGCAACGCCAGCCAGCGTGGCCGGCCATCGATGCAAGTGATGGTCTCGAACAGGCCGTCGCCATACTGCAGCCCGCGATCCTCGATCGCTATCCCGGCGGCGCGCTGACCATTGACCCAGCTGGTGGTCACGGCGGCTGACCTCAGCAATGCTGCAGCGCTGCGATCATGCCGCGCGCCTTGGCGCGGGTTTCCTGCAGCTCGAGTTGCCGGTCCGAGTCGGCGACGATGCCGGCGCCGGCGCGAAACTCGAGCGCCTGCGCATCCATCGTTATGGTCCGGATCAGGATGTTGAAATCCATCGCGCCATCGCGGTTGATATAGCCGAGCGCACCGGTATATGCCCCGCGCGCCGAGCGCTCCAGCGCCGCGATGATCTGCATGCAGCGGAATTTCGGGCAACCGGTGATGCTGCCGCCGGGAAAAACCGCCCGGAGCACATCGATCGGACTCAAACCGTCGTTGAGCTCGCCGCAGACATTCGAGACGATGTGATGCACGTGCGCGTAGCTCTCGGTGCGCATGAGCTCATCGGCCCGCACCGTACCCGCGCGGCAGATGCGGCCGAGATCATTGCGCTCCAGATCGACCAGCATGATGTGCTCGGCGCGCTCCTTCGGATGAGCGATCAGCGCCGCGAGCTCCTCGGAATCCGCTTCAGCGCTGCGGCTTCGCGGCCGCGTGCCGGCGATCGGCCGCGTCTCGACGTGGCGGCCCGCGACGCGCACCAGCCGCTCGGGCGAGGAGCTCAGCAGATACCAGCCCTGGAACTGCGCCAGTGCTGCAAACGGTGCCGGATTCTGCGTGCGCAGCCGCTCGTACAATCGCGCGCTGGCCTCGCCCAGCGCTTGCGGCCCCGGAGCGGGATTCCAGGACGCACGCCAGCCACGCGAGAGATTGGCCTGATAGATATCCCCGGCGCGGATGTGTTCCAGTGCCGCATCAACGCAGCTGCCGAAGCGTTCGGGATCCTCTTCCTCGAGCCGCAGCCCGCCGAGACCGACGTCCGACGGGGTCGACGCACAATCCGGCTGCGGCGACCAATCCCCGAGTGCCTCGGCCAGGCGCTCGCGCAGGGCTTCACGCCCCAGTTCGACGACAGCCAGGCTGCGTCCGGTTTCGTGATCGTAGACCAGTGCCGCCGGCACGCGCAGCGCGAACGCGCGCGGGGCCAATTGCGCCGTGGGAGCTGTCGGTAAGGCCAGCTGCGGCTCTATCTCGGCCGCCAGCTCGTACCCCAGGTACACGATCCAGCCGCCGCGGAACGGGCTCGAGGGCTCGGTGCCGCGCGCCGCTGTCGGGTCGGGTCCGGTCTGCTGCTCGCGCCACAGCTGTTCAAGTACGTGCAGGAATCCCTGCCCCGCATCCACGGGTCTTTCGAGACCCCAGTGCTGCAGCCGGCCACCGCTGTCCTGCCACAGCGCGGCCTCCGGATAGGCGGCGAGGATCGAATAGCGTCCGAGCGGACCGGCGGCCGCGCTGTCGAACAGCACCGGGTAGCTCGACGGATTGCCGTACGCAAGGCGCCGCAGGTCTTGAGGACCGAACGGCACGGGGTAGCTCACAGTTCCGTCTGTGCTCACCCGTCGAAGCGGCGGAATACCAGAGTGCCGTTGGTGCCGCCGAAACCGAACGAGTTTGAGACCGCGATGTCGAGTTTCATGGGCCGCGCCTCATTGGGCACGTAATCGAGGTCGCAGTCCGGATCGGGTGTCTCGTAATTGGTGGTGGGCGGTGCCACCCGGTCGCGAATCGCCAGCACGCTGAAGATGGCTTCGAGCACCCCCGCGGCACCGAGCAGATGCCCGGTCATGGACTTGGTGGAGCTCACCGCCAGCCGCCTGGCGTGATCGCCGAATGCCAGCTTGATCGCCACCGTCTCGGCCCGATCCCCCAGTGGCGTCGAGGTCGCGTGCGCGTTGAGGTAATCGACATCGCTCGGATTGAGCTGCGCATCCCGCAAGGCATTGACCATGGCGAGGCACGCACCTGCGCCGTCTTCGGGCGGTGCGGTGATGTGGTATGCATCGCCGCTCATGCCGAAACCCGCCAGCTCGGCATAAATCCGAGCGCCGCGAGCGCGCGCCAGCTCGAGCTCCTCCAGCACCATGGCACCGCCGCCATCGCCAAGCACGAAGCCGTCGCGGTCGCGGTCCCAGGGACGCGAGGCACGTTGCGGATCCTCGTTGCGCGTGGACAGCGCCTTGGCCTGACCGAAGCCGCCGACGCCGGTCGGCGTCGTGGCCATTTCAGCGCCGCCCGCGACCACCAGATCGGCATCCCCATACTGAATGGCGCGTGCCGCCAGGCCGACCGCGTGCGTGGAGGTGGTGCAGGCGGTGACCACGCCCAGATTCGGCCCGCGCAGCCCGTAGCGGATCGAGAGATGCCCGGAGATCATGTTGATGATCGTCGAGGGCACGAAGAACGGCGAGATTTTGCGCGGATTGCAGCCGGAATCGAAGTAGGCCTGGCGCGTTTGCTCGATGGTCCAGAGACCGCCGATGCCCGCACCGGTCACGACCCCGCAGCGGTCCCGATCGAGGCGTTCAAAGTCTGCGCCGGAATCACTGACCGCCTGTATGCCGGCGGCGATCCCGTAATGCATGAACTCATCGAGGCGGCGCGCCTCCTTGAGCGACATGTATTGCTCGACATCGAAGCCGCGCACCGCACCGCCGAAGCGGGTCGGAAAGGCCGCGACATCGAAGCGCGTGATCGGCCCGATGCCGCTCTGGCCCTTCAGCACGGACGCCCACGAATCCGCCACCGTGCCGCCAACGGGACAGATCAGGCCAAGACCGGTGATGACGACACGGCGTTTGCTCACGAATCTCTCGAAATCGGAAATATCGAACGCGGCGGACGCGTGACCAGCACGCCAGAGCGATCAGGTTTTGCTGCGCCGCTCGCTGATGTAATCGATCGCCTGCTGCACGGTCGTGATCTTTTCGGCGTCTTCGTCCGGGATCTCGATTTCGAACTCTTCCTCGAGCGCCATGACGAGTTCGACGGTATCGAGCGAGTCGGCACCGAGGTCGTCGACGAACGAGGCGGCGTTGGTTACTTGCTCAGCTTTCACACCCAGCTGTTCGGCAACAATCGC
>DASYNV010000170.1:0-21213 GCA_036008365.1 Steroidobacteraceae bacterium
CCACGCGTCGGGCGCCCAGCTGCTCGAGCCGGCGCACCTCGGCCTCGATGTCGTCGGTCTCGATGTCCAGGTGCACCCGGCTGGGATGGGTCACCGTCTGCACTTCGATGTGCAGGTGCTCGAGCGGATCGACCAGCTGCACGTACTGGCCGGCTTCCTCGGCCGGCAACGCCCGGGTCGCCATGCCGAGCGCCGCACTCCAGAACCCTGCCGCGGCCGCAAGCGCCTCGGTCTGACAATCGATGATGAAGCCGGCCAGCTTGCTCCGATGCATCTCCCTCCCCCTGCGTCGCTAGTGCGATCCCGGGAGCAAGCGCGCCAGACCGGATCGCCGCGGCGCCTCCGACAGCGCCACGAATTCGCCCACAAAGTGGGCGGCTGGCTCGTCCCCGACGAGCAGACGCGCCGTGGCCGTTATGCGCGCCCTGCCGCGCCGTTCGAGCGTGCGCAGGAACAGCCCCCAGCTCGCATCCGGTGCGAGCTGCGCGTGCGCGCTGAAGCCCGCTGCGATCGGACGCCGGTAGTTCATCGAACTGCTCTGCAGCACCAGACTCACCGCCGGCAGCGCTGACTGCAACCGGCGGTGCAGCAGGGACCAGGCCGACAGCGTCGCCAGGGCGCAGGCACTGCCGCCAAAGACCGTGCCGAGATGATTGATGTTGGGCTCCAGCGGCGCACTCAGGATCACGCGCTCGTCGGTCACTTCGACGACCGTTACCTGCATGGCGCGAGACAGGGGAATCGACTGGTGCAGGTAGTGCTCGAATCCCGCAGCCGAGTCCAGCACCGCTGCGGCGTTCATGGGCGGCTCACGTGCGGGTCATCAACGAGCTGACCACCAGGTTGAGCAAACCAAGCAGCACCGCGGCCACGAGCGCCGAAACGAAATCGGCGACCATGAATCCCGGCACCAGCGCGCTCGTGAGCATCAACATCAGCGCATTGATCACGATCAAGAACAAACCGAGCGTCAGGATCGTCACCGGCAGGGTGATCAAAATCAGGATCGGGCGCACCAGGAAATTCACCACGCCGAGCACCAAGGCGGCAAGCAGCGCCGAGCCGAAGCCGTTGAAGTGAATCCCCTTCACGAACTCGCCCACGAGCAGCAGCAGCAGTGCGCTGACGATGAGGTGAACCAGCAGGCGTTTCATGCGGCTGAATGCTACGCCGCAGCAGTCACTGCTTCAACGCGCCAGCGTACCGAGGCCTGATCCAAACCGTTTCTCGAGCCGCACCGCGTCGACGGTGCCGCGGTAGTAGCCACTCACGCGGGCCACCTCGCGATAGCCCTGCCGGCGATAGAAGCCGATCGCATTGGGGTTATCCGCGCGCGCCTCGAGCCGGACGCGCTCGATGCCCGCGACCAGCGCCGGCTTCTCCAGCCAGGCCATCAGCAACGCGCCAAGCCCGCATTGCTGTTGATTGGGACGCACGGCCAGCAACGCGAGATGAGCCGTGTCGTCGCCGTACTGCATAATGCCGAAACCGGCGATCGCCTCGGAATCGCCGACGACGGCGATGTTGGTGGCGCGATCGCGGACCGCCGCCAGCACACGCGCCGGCGTCCAGCTCCAGCCGAGGCCATGCTCGATGTAGTCGCGCGACATCTCGGCAATCATGGCCGCATCCTGCGAGGTGGCGAGCCTGATCGGCGGAATGGTGATCATCGGCGCGTGCCCTTACCGGTACAGCCGCGCGGTGAGCAGCGCGGCGAACTCCGGCGCGATCGCCGCGACATCGTGCGGACCGCCGAGCTCGGATAACTGCGTCATCTCGAGGCCGACGTAGCCGCACGGATTGATGCGCCGGAACGGCTCGAGATCCATGCCGACATTGAGCGCGAGACCGTGGTAGCTGCCGTTACGACGGATGCGAAGCCCGACGCTCGCGAGCTTGCGATCGCCGACGTAGACCCCTGGCGCGTTGGCGCGACAGCGCGCCGTAATCCCGAAGCGCGCCACGCAGTCGATCACGCAGCGCTCGAGCATGCTCACCAGGTCGCGCACCCCAAGCCGCGCGCGGCGCATGTCGATCAGCGGATACACCACGAGCTGCCCGGGACCGTGATAGGTGACCTGGCCGCCGCGATCGATCTGCACCACGGGAATGTCGCCGGGTGCGAGCAGATGCGCGGCATCGGCGTTCATGCCGAGCGTGAACACCGGATCGTGCTCGAGCAGCCAGATCTGATCGGGCGAGTCGGCGTCTCGCTCCTGCGTGTAGCGCTGCATCGCGCGCCAGGTCGGCTCGTAGGAAACACGGCCGAGCCACTGCACTTGCGGGGCCACCGCCGCCATCGCCATGGCCTCCGGCGCGGCGTTCACCTGAGATCGAGTCCGACGTTATCGCCGGCGAGCACACGCTCGGCGCGATAGCTCGAGCGCACCAGGGGACCCGCGACGCATTCGCGAAAGCCATACGAGAGCCCCAACGCGCGATAGCGCTCGAACTCTCCGGGCGACACGAACCGCTCCACACTCAGGTGGTTCGGGGTGGGCCGCAGGTACTGCCCGAGCGTCAGCACGTCCACCGCGGCGGCGCGCAGATCGTGCATGCATTCGGCGATCTCCTGCTCGGTTTCGCCGAGGCCCAGCATGAGGCTGGTCTTGGTCAGGACCTGCGGACGGAAGCGCTTGGCATGCGCCAGCACCGCCAGGGTCTGCTCATAACCGGCGCGCGGGTCGCGCACCGGGTGCGTCAGCCGCCGTACGGTTTCGATGTTCTGGGCAAACACCTGCGGGCCGGATTCGAGCACGCGCTCGACATCGCTGAGCACGCCCTGAAAATCGGGCGTCAGCGCTTCCACGGCCACGGCCGCATCGCGCTGCTTGATGGCGCGGATGCAGGCCGCGTAATGCGCGGCGCCGCCATCGGGCAGATCGTCGCGATTGACGCTCGTCAGCACCACGTACTTGAGGCGCATCAACGCGACGCTGTCGGCGACGTTGCGCGGTTCTTCCCGGTCGAGCCAGCCCCGCGGATTGCCGGTGTCGACCGCGCAGAATCGGCAGGCGCGCGTGCAGACGGCGCCCATCAGCATGATCGTGGCAGTGCCGGCATTCCAGCACTCGCCGATATTGGGACACTTGGCCTCTTCACAGACTGTTGCGAGCCGGTGCTCACGCACGGTGCGCCGAACGAAGTCGTAGCCCTCCCCCATTGCGATCGGCGCGCGCAACCAGCGCGGCTTGCCGGTGAGAGTGCTGCGATCGGCCTCGGCACGCGGCTTGAGTCCGTCCTTGATGGCGGTAAAGCCTTGCGGCGTCTGGTATTTCTCGCCGCTGCGCACGGGATGCTGTTTGGTGGTGGTCATGGGCTGCTTCGGTGCGGCCCGCTGATCTTAGCGGAACCGCTGTTCGCGCGCCGGGCCACCCTCACTGCAGCGCCGCGAGTCGCTCCACCGTACCGACATCATTCCACTGCCCGCGATAGAGCTGGCCGTGCAGCCTTTGCGCGGCGATCGCTCGCTGCAGCAGCGGGCGCAGTGGAAAACGACCGGGCTCGCAGCCTCGAAACAGCTCGGCGCGATACAGGCCGATCCCCGCATAAGTCCGGCGCGGACTGCCTTGCTCGGTTACGCGCTGCTGCTCGAGCGCAAAATCGCCATCGGGATGCTGCGGCGGATTGGGCACGAAGAGCAGATGGCCCCAGGCATCGGCCGCGATCTCGAGCGTCGCGAAATCGAAATCGGTGAACACGTCGGCATTGACCACCAGGAACGGCCCGGCGCCCAGCCAGGGCAGCGCCTTGAAGATGCCGCCGCCGGTCTCGAGCGCCTGGGCCCGCTCCTCGCTGTAACGGATCGACAACCCGAAGGCGCTGCCATCGCCGAGTGCGCTGCGAATGCGCTCGCCGAGCCAGGCAAGGTTGATCACGACCTCGCGCACACCGCCGCGCGCGAGCCGCTCGAGGTGATGCACGATGAGTGGCTTGCCGCGCACCGTGAGCAGCGCCTTCGGTGTCTGATCGGTCAGGGGACGCATGCGCTCGCCACGTCCAGCCGCGAGCAGCATCGCGTGGCTGACGCTCAAGCGTGCGTCCCGGCGAGCGCGCGCGCGTTGGCGGGCTCGAGGCCCGGGACGAGCCGGCGTTCCACCCAGCGCGAGAATGCCTGCAGCTCCGGGTAGCGACGCGCCGCATCGCGGACGTAGCCCAGTGTTCGTGGCAGATCGTTCAGGTAGCCGCTCTTGCCGTCCCGATACCACAGGCGCGCAAAGATGCCGAGTACCTTGATGTGGCGCTGCAGACCGATCAGATCGAACCAGCGCAGGAACTCGGCATCGTCATCGCCGCCTTCGCCGCCGCGCGCCATCAGTCGCGTGCGATAGTCGCGCAGCCACGCCTCGACGCGCACGCGCGGCCAGTCGATGTAGCAGTCCTTCAGCAGCGACACCAGGTCGTAGCCACAGGGGCCCGCGAGCGCATCCTGAAAGTCGATGACGCCCGGGTTGTCGTGCGCGAGCACCATCAGATTGCGCGAGTGATAATCGCGATGCACGAACACGATTGGCTGCGCCAGCGCCTCCTCGATCAGAAACCCGAAGCTCGATTCGATCAGCGCGCGCTCGTCGTCGCCCAGCTCGAGCCCCAGATGGCGCGCGCAGAACCACTCGGGCAGCAACGCCATCTCGCGCGCGAGCACGGCGCGATCATAGGGCGGCAGCGAGCGCGCGGCATCGCGGCCGTCGAGCTGAATGCGCAGCAGAGCCTCGAGCGCATCCCGATAGAGCGCATCGGCGTCGGCACCGCTCTGCAGGCGCGACAGATACGACACCGATCCCAGGTCTTCGAGCAGCACGAAGCCGGTACGTCCATCGCTGGCCTCGACCCGCGGCACGTGCACGCGGCAGCGCTCGAGCAGCCTGGAAACCTGCAGATACGGAGCGATGTCCTCCTTGTCCGGCGGCGCGTCCATGACCACGCGCGTCGTGCCATCGGCGCGCCAGATGCGGAAATAGCGCCGAAAACTGGCGTCGGCGGAGGCCGGCGCGATGCGGGCGAGCGGCCAGTGCAAATCGCTGCGCAGCCAGTGTTGAAGTTGCTCGAGACGCGCGTCGCTGCTGCTCATGCGCCATTATAATGAGACCCCACATGAGTTCTTCCCCGCTTCTGCGCGCGCTGTGGGGCGCGGCACTGTGCTGCGCACTGCCGCTCGCGACGCGAGGCGCCGAGCCGCTGTGCATCGAGCCGTGGCAGAACCCGCAGCCGTTGCTGGCCGCCGCCGCCGGCACTACGTCCGGCGCGAGCGCGCCGGCAGGCTCGCTGCTCGGCGAGGGCCACGCACTCAACGGCGACATCACCTACAGCTCGGATGCAGCCAGCAGCACTGCCGAGGGCATGACCGAGTTGTCAGGCCACGTCGACGTGCACATGGGCGATCGCGAGATCCAGGCGGATCGCCTCGACTACGATCGCAATGCCAACGACCTCACCGCCACCGGCGCGGTGCGCTACCGTGATCCGGTCGTGCTGCTGCAGGGTGACACCGGGCACTACAACGATCAGGGTGCCGATTTCAGCCATGGCCAGTTCGCACTGCTCAAGCAGCCGGGGCATGGCACTGCCGATCAGATCTCGATGACGCCCGGCAAGGTGATTACGCTGCGCCGTGTGACCTACAGCAGCTGTCCACGGCAGCACAACGACTGGCTGATTCGCGCGCGCGAGCTCACGCTCGATACCGAGGCGGGCCGTGGATTCGGCCACGGCGCGACTGTGGATTTCGAGAACGTGCCGATCCTGTACCTGCCCTGGATCTCGTTTCCGCTCAGCAATGCGCGCCAGAGCGGCGTGCTGTTTCCGAACTTCGGCACCTCGAGCCTGAGCGGCGCCTTCCTGGGGGTGCCGTGGTACTGGAACATCGCACCCAATCAGGATGCCACGATCACGCCGACCTATTATTCGAAACGCGGTTTCGACCTGGGCGCCGAATACCGGCTGCTGACCGAATCGACCCGCGGCTCGATCGAAACCAACCTGATGCCCTACGACCGTCAGACCGGCGGCGACCGCAGCTTCCTGCGTCTGGTCGATCGCTATCAGCTCGGCTGGAACACACGCGTCGATACCAGCGTCGAGAATGTCAGCGACGGCGCTTATTTTGAGGATTTCACCCAAGGCACCGAGAGCACCAGTACGCCGTTCCTGCCGCGCAGTATCGCGATCACGCATCGGGACGACATCTGGACACTGCGCGCGGAAGCCGTCGGCTATCAGACCCTCGACTACGCCAATGTGCCGGTGGACGAGCGGCCCTACATTCAGCTGCCGCGATTGACTGCCGCGGCATTGTGGTCGCCCGGGGACTGGTCGCAGCTGCAGAGCGGGTTCGACACCGAGCTGGTCAACTTCACGCGCGCGGGCTGCAATCCCTGCATTGCGACCGAGGACTGCACCCACCTGCAGAATCTCTGCAATCTGCCGGGCACGCTGTCCGCGCCGATGGCCAATGTGAGCGGCTGGCGCCTCGATGCCATGCCGCGAGTCGGACTGGACTTCACCGGCCCCGGCTATTTCCTGCGCCCCGGCGTGGCCTGGGAACTCACGCAATACGCGCTGCGCGACGACGATGGCTACCCGAGCTCGCCGCGGCGCGATCTGCCGATCGTCAGCATCGACAGCGGTCTCGAATTCGAACGCCTGACCGGCTCGGGCGGCGCGCGCAGCATCACGCTCGAGCCGCGCGCCATGTACGTCTACATCCCGTACCGCGAGCAAGGCACGCTGCCGCTGTTCGACTCGGGTATTCCGGATCCGAACCTGATCGAGCTGTTCCGCCCCAATCGGTTCGTCGGCATCGACCGCATCGGCGATGAGAATGGACTGACCCTGGGGTTGACCTCGCAGACCTTCGACACTGCCAGCGGCACCCGCTACCTGAGCGCGACCATCGGTCAGGCACTCTACTTCCAGCCCGCGCGCGTGACGCTGCCGGGCCAGGCACTGCAGAGCGTCGACACTTCGAGCCTGATCGCCGAGGTGATCCTGAGCGCCTACCGCAACTGGAACCTGCAGTTCGACATTGCCTCGAATCCGGCGGTTTCGGCGATCCAGCAGGACGAGATCACGCTGCAGTACCACGCCAGCAACCAGAAGGTCGCAAACCTGAGCTATCGATACCGCGCCGGCCAGCTGGCGCAGATCGACGGCTCGGTCGCATGGCCCGTGGCGAGCCACTGGGACGTGTACGCCCGCGCGGTGTACTCGCTATTTGACAATCCCACGCCAACGCTCGATGCGCCGGCCGTGCATCCCGGATCGATCGAGGATTTCGCCGGTTTTCAATACCGCGGCAACTGCTGGAATATCCGCGTGGTCTGGCAGCGATCGGTCAGCGAGCGCAATGGCGCACAGAGCAGCGGGGTCTCTTTCCAGCTGGAACTCACGGGTTTATCGAGTGTCGGAAGTCAGGTCACATCTTTCCTTGAGCAATCGATTCGGGGATACTCCAGCTCCGCCAACCGGCAACCCCTTTTCTGAGCTTAAGTTACTGAGGCGAATGAAATTTTGATGCGCACCGCGTATGTCTCCCTGGCACTTGCGGGATGGCTGGCCCTGAGCATGGCCGGCCCCGCCAGCGCCGCCAAGAAACCACCCGTCAAGCCGGCGGACAGTCCGAACAGCACAACCGCCGGCGATTCCAGCACGGCCGGCAATGCGGATACCCCGCACAAGGATCTCTCCACCGACGGCCAGCTGCTCGACCGCGTGGTCGCGCTGGTCAACGACGGCCTGGTGCTCGAGAGCGAGCTCGATGCCCAGACACGCGAGATCACCGGTCGGCTGCGCACGCAGAACGTCGCGCTGCCCAGCAACGACGTCATGCGCCAGCAGGTGCTCGACCGGCTGGTGTTGGAGGAGATCCAGGCGCAGCGCGCGGATCGCGCCGGCATCAAGGTCTCGGACGAGCAGGTCAACGCCGCCATGGATGACATCGCCAAGCGGCAGAGCATCACACTCGAGCAACTGCCGGCAAAACTGGCAGCCGACGGCATCGACTACCCCGAGTACCGCATCGAGCTCAAGCGCGAGATTGCGCGCCAGATTCTGCGCACGCGCGATGTCATCCAGCGCATTACGGTCACTCCGCACGAGCTCGATCAATACCTCGAGCACCAGAAGAAGACCGCTTCGGCCGCCAATGAATACAACGTCGCCCACATCCTGATCGCCGTGGCGCAGGATGCCACCCCGGCGCAGCTCGCGGCCGCCAGCAAGCGTGCGCAGGAGATCGACGATCGCGCGCGCCGCGGCGAGGACTTCGGCAAGCTCGCGATCACCTACTCCGCCAGCGAGACCGCGCTCGACGGCGGCTCGCTCGGCTGGCGCAAGGGCACCGAGCTGCCGACCTTCCTGGCCGATGTGATCGCGCGCATGAAGCCCGGTGATGTCAGCGACACGCTGCAGACGCCCAGCGGCTTCCACATCGTCAGGCTCAACGAAACTCGCGCGGCCGGCGGTGCACAGATCATCCAGCAGGTGCACCTGCGGCACATCCTGCTCAAGACCAGCGAGATCGAGGACGACGCGACCGTGCGCCAGAAGCTCGCGCGCATGCGCGACCAGATCAGCTCCGGCAAGGAGGACTTTGCGGTGCTGGCGAAGACCAACTCGCAGGATGCCAGCTCCGCCGTCAACGGCGGCGATCTGGGCTGGACGCAGCCGGACGCGTTCGTACCGGAATTCGCCGCGACCGCCGAATCGCTCACGCCCAACGAGATCAGCCAGCCGTTCCGCACCCAGTACGGCTGGCACATCGTGCAGATGCTCGGTCATCGGGACTTCGACAACACCGCCGACGCGGCGCGCGAGCGCGCCTTCGAGGCGCTGCGCGACAGCCGGGTCGAAGAGGCAACCGAGCTGTGGCTGCAGCAAATCCGGGACGAAACCTACGTCGAGCTGCGGCTCTGAGGCCGATCGCCCCGATCGCGCTGACCGCTGGAGAACCGGCCGGTATCGGCCCCGAGCTGTGCCTGGCGGCCGCCGCACAGTCGCGCGGCCGGTCGCTGGTCTGCCTGGCCGATCGGCGGCTGCTGCGGCAGCGGGCACAATTGCTCGGCATCGAGATTGAGCTGCGCGATTATCGGCCGGGCGCAGCGATCGAAACCGCTGCCGGTACTCTAAGTGTGCTGCACCAGCCGCTGGCGGTGCCGAGCATTCCCGGTCGGCTCGACCGGGCCAACGGCGCGGCTGTGCTGGCGCTGATCGATCGCGCCGTGGACGGCTGCCTGTCCGGGGAGTACTCCGCGATGGTCACCGCGCCGGTGCAGAAGAGCCTCATCAACGAGGCCGGCATCGGCATCGCCTTTACCGGCCACACCGAATACATCGCGGCGCGCACGCATGCCCCGCTGCCGGTGATGATGCTGGTGGCCGCCGAGATGCGCGTCGCGCTCGCGACCACGCACCTGCCGCTGCGCGCGGTCAGCGATGCGCTCAATACTCCGGGACTGCTGCGGTTGCTCGAGATCGTCACACGCGACCTGGCGCGTTACTGGGGACTGCCGCGGGTTCGCATCGGCGTCTGCGGACTCAATCCGCATGCCGGCGAGGGCGGACATCTCGGGGATGAGGAACAGCGCATCATCGGCCCCGCGATCGCGCAGGCGCGCGCGCTTGGTCTGGATGTGGACGGGCCGATACCGGCCGATACGCTGTTCGTGCCGCGCCACCTGGCGGCCTACGACGTGGTGCTGGCCATGTACCACGATCAGGGGCTGCCGGTGCTCAAGCACGCGGGCTTCGGCCATGCCGTCAACGTCACGCTCGGCCTGCCGATCGTACGCACCTCGGTTGATCACGGCACCGCGCTCGATCTGGCCGGCACCGGGCGCGCCGATGCCGGCAGCCTGATTGCCGCGATCGAGCTGGCGGCGGCCATGGCCGAGCGGCAGCCGTGACCGCGGCGCGGCCGATGAGCCGCGCGCGCAAGCGGTTTGGCCAGCATTTTCTGCACGATCCCGCGGTCATTGCCCGCATCGCCGATGCCGTGGCGTTGCGACCCGGAGAGGCCGCGGTCGAAATCGGGCCCGGTCAGGGCGCGCTGACCGCGCGGCTGCTGTCTGCTGCCGGACAGCTCGATGCCATCGAGATCGATCGCAACCTGGCCGTGATGCTGCGGGCGCGCTTCGGAGACGAACCGGGTTGGGTGCTGCACCAGGCCGACGCGCTCGAGACCGACTGGCGGGCTCTGGCCGCCGCACGCGGCGCGCGGCTGCGTGTGATCGGTAACCTGCCCTACAACATCTCGACGCCGCTGCTGTTCCGACTGCTCGAGTCATCCACGGCCATCCTCGATATGCACTTCATGCTGCAGAAAGAAGTGGTCGATCGCATCGTCGCTGCCCCCGGCACCCGCGATTACGGCCGGCTCAGTGTAATGCTGGCACCGCGCGTGGGTGCCACGCGCCTGTTCGAAGTCGGCGCGGGGGCCTTCCGGCCGGCGCCTCGCGTGACCTCCGCGCTGGTCCGCCTGGTCGTGAGACCTGAGCCGCCCGAATGGGCGAGCTCACCGCTCTATGCGGACATCGTCACGGCCGCGTTCGGCCAGCGGCGCAAGACGCTGCGCAACGCGCTGCGGCGCTATCTTCCACCCGAGGCGATGCAGGCGATCGGCATCGATCCGGGAGCGCGCGCCGAGACGCTTGCGCCGGAACGATTCGGCGCCCTGGCACACGCCGCCGCGCGCGCCACGGCCGCGGCGTTCCGCTAAGCTTGGCTGCCCATGACCGCTTACCGCCGCATTCTGGCCGCTATCGATCTGACCGATCACAGTCGCCCCGTCGCCGAGCGGGCCTGCGAGCTCGCGCGCGTGGGCGGGGCTACCGTCAAACTGCTGCACGTGGTCGAATTCGTACCGATCGAGCCGATGAGCGACTCGCTGGTACCGGTCATGCAGATCGATGACCAGCTGATCGCGCGCGCCCTGAAGCAGATTCGCGGTCTGGCTCAGGAGCTTGGGCTGCCGCCGGACGCGGGCAGCGTCGAGGCCGGCAGCGCCAAGAGCGAAATCCTGCGCCATGCGCGCGAGCAGGGCTGCGATCTGATCGTGCTCGGTTGTCGCGAGCGCCATGGCCTGTCCATACTGATTCATCGCACCGAAGATACGGTGCTGCACGGTGCGCCATGCGATGTGCTGGCCGTGCGCATGCGCTGAGCGCGAGGACAGGGCCGCGGACGTGACCAGCCTCCGGCACAAGATCAGCGTCGAAGTGGAGACGGCGTATCTCGAAGATCAATCCGAGCCGCGTGAGCGCCGATATGTCTTTTCCTACACGATCACGATCCGGAACGAGGGCGAAATCCCAGCCAAACTGCTGACGCGCCACTGGGTGATCACGGACGCCAATGGGCGCGTGCAGGAAGTGCGCGGCGATGGGGTCGTGGGTGAGCAACCCTATCTCAAGCCGGGCCAGGGCTTCCGCTATTCCAGCGGCGCCGTACTCGAGACGCCCGTGGGCGCCATGCAGGGCAGCTATCAGATGGTCGACGACGATGGTGCCACCTTCGACGCGGCGATTCCGGCGTTTCGTCTGGCGATGCCAGGCATGCTGCACTGAGCGCTTTGGGGCGCTGCTGACGCATGGCGCGCTGGGCCGTCGGTGATATCCAGGGCTGCGGGGAGGAGCTGACGGAGCTCATCAAGCGCGTCGGCTTCAAGTCCGACCGCGATCAGATCTGGTTCGTCGGCGATCTGGTGAATCGCGGTCCCGAATCGCTCCAGGTACTGCGGCTGGTGCGAAGCCTCGGCGACAGCGCCGTGACCGTACTCGGCAATCACGATCTGCATCTGCTGGCCGTGGCCCTGGTGCAGGCGAAAATCAGAAAGAGCGATACGCTGTCGGCGGTCCTGGCGGCACCGGACCGCGAGGCGCTGCTTGAATGGTTGCTGCAGCGACCACTGGTCCACTTCGCGCCCGAGGCGGGCGATCTGCTGCTGCATGCGGGCGTGGTGCCGCAGTGGAGCGTGGATCAGACGCTGGAGCTGGCCGCTGAAGTGCAGCAGGGACTGCGCAGCGATCCGCGCAAATTTCTGGCTGCCATGTACGGCGATCAACCCGATCGCTGGCAGTCATCGCTCAAGGGCGCTGACCGGCTGCGTTTCACGGTCAACGTGCTGACCCGGCTCCGGTTCTGCACGCCCGACGGACGTGTCGATCTGAAGCAGTCGGGCCGTCCGGGATCTGCTCCGGCACCGCTGATGCCCTGGTTCAAGGCCGCGCACCGCGCGAGTACCACGGCCCGCATCGTCTTCGGCCACTGGTCGGCGCTCGGTTTCTATAGCGGCGATCGCGTGCTGGCGCTCGACACCGGTTGCGTCTGGGGCGGCGCGCTGACCGCGATCGATCTGGATGCCCCGCAAGCCTCCCCGGTCAGCGTTCCAAGCCGCCAGCCCCGCTCCATCGAATAGTGATCTGCGGCGTATCGCCCACGTAGGCGCCTGCTGCCAGCTTGAGCACGACGGGCTTGCCCTGCGAGGGAACTTCGAACACGGTGCGCGCAAGCGCGCGCACTTCGAGCTGCGCCATGCTTCCGGGCTGCACCTTGAATTCGAGCCTTACCGGCCAACCGTGCGCCGCGTGCAGGCTCGCCTCACCCTCGCCGCTCAAGGCCGTAAGATCGAGCAGCAGCGTATTGCGGTCCCAGAACTGAAGTATCGCGGTACTACCCTCGACCGACAGCGCCTGCACCGGCTGCGGCGCTGCAGGCGTGGGATGACGCCAGGGCCAGTGCATCCCACAGGCGGACAGACACGCGCACAGCGCCAGCGCGGTCGGCGCCGCGACGCGCCGGCGCCTCGCGACCGTTCCAGCCGATGCCGATACCGTTGAGGCCGGTTGATTCAACATGTCTGCGCGTCCGGATTCGCCACCCTGCGGCAATATGCTTACCATACGCAATCCGCCCGCCTTCGGACAATGTCGGATATCGTCGACATGCGCCCCCTGCGTCCCATCGACTTCAAGCACTGGATCGACAGCAACCGCCACTTGCTGCGGCCGCCGGTGGGCAACAAGCTCGTGTATCAGGACAGCGAATTCATCGTCATGGTCGTGGGTGGTCCGAACAGCCGCAAAGACTTTCATGTCGATCCGGCCGAAGAGTTCTTTCATCAGCTCGAAGGCGAGATGGTGCTGCGCCTGGTCGAGAACCGGCAGATCTCGGATGTGCCGATCCACGCCGGCGAGATCCTGCTGCTCCCGCCGCAGGTACCGCATTCTCCGCAGCGGCTCGCCAACTCGGTCGGTCTCGTGATCGAGCGGCGGCGCCGGCCCGGAGAGCTCGATGGCCTGCAGTGGTACTGCGAGCGCTGCCAGCAACTGCTGTATCAGGAGTTCTTTGCGCTGACCGACATCGAGACTCAGTTCCCGCCGGTGTTCCAGCGCTACTTCGGCAGCTTGTCACTGCGCACCTGCAAGCACTGCGGTGCCGTCATGGAGCCCCCGGCAACGGCGGCCGGCACGCATGGCTCGCAATGAGCGCACGCAATGGGCGCGCCTGGACATCGACGGCGTCGCCCTGCTGGCGGATCTCGCCGCAGGCATGAGTCTGGCGCGGGTGCTGGAGTTCCATGGCGAGCAGCTGCGCTGCTTCGGCGCTCCGGCGGCCAGCAGCGTGCCGCTCGAAGTCGGCGATTTCAACGGCCGCGTGATCCGCGGTGCAAGCTGCAACTGCAGCGTGCTGACGCTGACGCCGCATGCCAACGGCACGCACACCGAGAGCGTTGGCCACCTCACGGCCGAACGGCTCGACATTCACAGCCTGATTCCGCGGCGGCTGCTGCTGGCGTGCCTCATGACGATCGTGCCTGAGCTCGCAGCCGACAGTCGCGAGGGCAGTGTGCCCCCGCCTCAGTCCGCGGACCTTCTGATCACACGCGCACGGCTCGAATCCTCCTGGCCGCCCGCACCGGTGCCGCGCCTGGCGGCGCGTGCGGCCGTGATTCGCACGCAGCCCAACGAGCCGGGAAAATTCGCCGAAGAGCGCTGCGCCGCGGCTCCGTTTCTTTCGGCCGAAGCCGCCACACTCCTGGTCGAGCGCGCGGTCGAGCACCTGGTGCTCGATGTGCCGTCCGCCGATCGCGCCGGCGACGATGGCGCACTGACCGCGCATCGCATTTTCTTCGGGCTTCCGGCCGGCAGCACGCAGCTGGCGCAGTCGCGCCGTCGCGCCTGCACGATCACCGAGCTGGCCTATGTCGACGATGCGATTGCCGACGGCTGGTATCTGCTGGCACTGCACGCACCGGCCATCGCCGGCGACGCCGTACCGTCGCGGCCGATGCTGTACCCGCTGCGGGCGGCTTGAGCGCACATGCCCGAGCTGCGCCAGGCCGAGCTCGACTCCGGACGCGCCTGGGCACGTGCGCAGGACGAGCGTGATCCCCTGCGTGCACTGCGCGCGCGCTTCGCGCTGCCGCGCGGCGCCGACGGCCGGGAGCTGATCTATCTTTGCGGCCATTCACTCGGGCCGGCACCGATTGATGCCCGCGCCATGATCGAGGCGGAGATCGCGGACTGGGAGCGATTGGGCGTGCTCGGGCACGAACAGGCGCGCCTGCCATGGATCGGTTACGCCGAGCAACTGCAGCCGCCGCTGGCCGAGCTGTGCGGCGCCGAGCGGCAGGAAGTGGTGGCCATGAATTCGCTCAGCGGCAACCTGCACCTGCTGCTGGCCAGTTTTTATCGTCCCACCGGCGAGCGTCGGGCGCTGCTGATCGAAGCCGGCGCGTTTTCGTCCGACCGCCATGTCGTGGCGGCCCAGATCGCCTGGCACGGCCTCGATCCAGCGACCGAGCTGATCGAGCTGGCGCCGCGTCCGGGCGAGGATTGGCTGCGCGCCGATGACATCGAGCGGCAGATTGCGACGCTGGGACCCAGGCTGGCGCTGGTGCTGTGGCCGGGTGTGCAGTATCGCAGCGGTCAGGCATTCGATCTCGGCCGCATCGTGCGCGCCGCTCACGCCGCCGGTGCGCGCGCCGGCTTCGATCTGGCGCATGCCATCGGCAACGTGCCCCTGGCACTGCACGACCATGACGCCGATTTCGCCGCCTGGTGCAGCTACAAATACCTCAACGGCGGCCCCGGCGCGGTCGGCGGCGCATTCGTGCACCAGCGCCATTTTGCCGACGCGGCGATACCGCGGTTGGCGGGCTGGTGGGGCCACGACCCTGGGACGCGCTTCGAGATGCGTCCTGAATTCGACCCGGCGGCCGGCGCCGCGGGTTGGGCGATCAGCAATCCGCCGATTTTTTCGACTGCGCCGCTACGCGCTTCGTTGCCGTTGTTCATCGAAGCGGGCATGCCGGCGCTGCGTCGCAAGTCCGTGGCGCTGACGACGTACCTCGAATCGCTGATACGGCAGCTGGCGGCAGACGAGTTGGCGGTGATCACCCCGGCCGATCCAGCGCAGCGCGGCTGCCAGCTGTCGCTGCGCATTCGCGCCGGCGCGCACCGCGGCCGCGCCGTGTTCGATGCACTGCGTCGCGACGGGGTGGTGTGCGACTGGCGCGAGCCCGACGTCATTCGCCTGGCGCCGGCTCCGCTCTACAACGGTTTCGAGGACGTGCTGAGCGCGGCGTCGCGGCTGTCCGAAATCGTTCACGCCTGATGCACGGCCGATGCCCGACTTCACGCTGATAGGTGCCGGTCCGGTCGGCACGCTGATGGCGCTGATGTTGGCCCAACGCGGCCGCAGCGTGCGGCTGATCGAGCGCCGCGCCGATCCGCGCCAGACGCCGCCCGAGCGCGGCCGCTCGATCAATCTGGCGTTGGCCGCGCGCGGTCTCGCTGCGCTCGAGCATGCCGGCCTCGCGGCGGCGGTAGCACCGGCCTTGCTGCCGATGTCCGGCAGGATGCTGCACGATGAACGCGGTGCACTGCAGTTCCTGCGCTACGGGCAGAACGAAAACGAGATCATCTACGCCGTCGGCCGCGAGCGGCTCAACCGCCTGCTGATCGAGGCGGCCGCCCGCTGCGAGGGCATCGAGCTGCGCTTCGAAACGCGCTGCCTCGACCTCGATCCGGGCGCCGGCCGAGTAACGCTGCGCGCTGAACCCAGCGGCCGCGACTTCGAGGAGCCGTTCGAGGTACTGCTGGGCACCGATGGCGCCGGTTCGGCCGTGCGCACGGCGCTGGCCACGCGCGGTCTGCTGCGCGCCCACGAATCCCCGCTGGAGCACGACTACAAAGAGCTCGCGGTTCCCGCCGCCGCCGACCGTGCCGGTGGCTTCGTGTTCGAGCCACAGGCACTGCACATCTGGCCGCGCGGCGGCTACATGCTGATCGCGTTGCCGAACACCGATGCCAGTTTCACGGCGACGCTGTTCCTGTCGCGCCACGGTGATCCGAGCTTCGAACGGCTGAGCAGCGGCGGTGCCGTACGGCGCCTGTTCGAATCGCAGTTCGCCGACGCCGCGGCCGCGATTCCCGATCTGACGCAGCAGTTTGCAACTCACCCGCAAAGCCGGCTCGGCACCTTGCACTGCGAGCGCTGGCAGTTCGAGGGTCGCATCCTGCTGCTTGGCGATGCGGCGCATGCCATCGTGCCATTTCACGGCCAGGGCTTGAACTGCGGATTCGAGGATTGCCGCCTGCTCGATCAATTGCTGGATGACGGTGCGGCCAACGAGCCGCGCGCACGCGCGGCGCTGTTCGCGCGCTTCGAGCGCGAGCGCCGGCCCGATACCGAGGCCATCGCCGCCATGGCGCTCGAGAACTACGAGGAGATGCGCGACGCCGTGCGTTCGCCGCAATTCGCGCGCCGCCAGGCACTGGCGGCGCAGCTCGAGCGGCGCTTCCCGGGGCGCTTCATTCCGCGCTACTCGATGGTCATGTTCCATCCCGAAATTCCATACGCCGAGGCGCAACGTCGCGGCGAGGCGCAGCAGCGCGTACTCGATGCGCTGCTGGCCAACCCGGAGCGACCCGAGGTCGAGCCGCTGCTGCAACGGGCGGGGCTGTAGAATGGGACGCGGGCGCGAACGTCGCGCCGCACTGGAGCGATCATGAATGCCAAGTTGAATGCGCTGCCGGACACCGATTCGCTGTGGATGCCCTTTACCGCCAACCGTCAGTTCAAGGCGGCGCCGCGCCTGCTGGTCGGCGCCAGCGGCATGTACTACACCGCCCGCGATGGACGGCGCGTGCTCGATGGCACCGCCGGCCTGTGGTGCGTGAATGCCGGCCACTGCCGCGCGGAGATCGCCGAGGCGATTGCACGCCAGGCCCGCGAGCTCGACTACGCGCCGGGTTTCCAGATGGGTCACCCGCTGGCATTCGAGGCCGCGAGCCGCGTCGCGCGCATCATGCCGACCGGACTCGACCGCATCTTCTTCACCAACTCGGGTTCCGAGTCGGTCGATACCGCCCTGAAGATCGCACTGGCCTACCATCGCGCGCGCGGTGAATCGCAGCGCCACCGTTTCATCGGACGCGAACGGGGCTACCACGGTGTCGGCTTCGGCGGCATCTCGGTCGGCGGCATCGCCGCCAACCGCAAACCGTTCAGCGCCAACCTGATGCCCGGCGTCGATCATCTGCCACACACGCTCAATGTCGCCGAAGCGGCCTACTCGCGCGGACAGCCTGCGTGGGGGGCTCACCTGGCCGACGAGCTCGAGCGCATCGTCGCGCTGCATGACGCCTCGACCATCGCTGCCGTGATCGTCGAGCCGCTGGCGGGCAGCACTGGCGTGCTGGTGCCGCCGCGCGGCTACCTGGAGCGCCTGCACGCGATCTGCGCGCGCCACGGCCTGCTGCTGATCTTCGATGAGGTGATCACGGGCTTTGGCCGCCTCGGCGCCGCGACCGCCAGCGAATTCTTCGGTCTCAAGCCCGACGTCATCACGCTCGCCAAGGGCATCAACAACGCGTCGGTGCCGCTGGGCGCGGTCGCCGTCAACCGCAGCATCTACGATACCGTGGTGAACGCCGCCAGCCCCGACAGCATCGAGCTGTTTCACGGCTACACCTATTCGGCCCATCCGGTCGCGGCCGCGGCCACGCTGGCCGCGCTCGATATCTATCAGCGCGAAGGGTTGTTCGAGCGCGCCAAATCGCTGTCAGCGACGTTCGAGCAGGCTGCGCACGCACTGCGCGGCGCGCCGCACGTGTGCGACATCCGCAATCTCGGCCTGGTGGCGGGGATCGAGCTCGAGCCGCGGGACGGCCGACCCGGCAGCCGGGCCTACGAGGTGTTCCTGCGCTGTCTCGAGCGTGGCGTGCTGATCCGCTACACGGCTGACACACTGGCGTTTTCGCCGCCGCTGATCGTCGAGCCGGCGCAGATCGAACAGATATTCGCCACGGTAGGAGAGGCGTTGCGGAACACCGCCTGAGCACAGCCGCACGATGCTGCTGCTGTACCTCAAGACGATATTCCGGCAGTTGCTGCTGCCACCGGCCGGGCCGTTGCTGCTGGCAATCGCAGGGTTGTTGCTGCTGCAACGACGTCCGCGGCTCGGGCGTACGCTGGTGGCGATCGGCCTGGGATCTTTGTGGCTGCTGGCAACCCCGGTGATCGCCGGCGCGATCACACGACTGGCGGAGCATTACCCGGCGCTCGATCTGGCCCGACTCGATGGGGCGCAGGCCATCGTGATCCTGGGCGGCGGCGGGGCACGCACCTGGGCACCCGAATACCGCGGCCCGGCCGCCGCAGCGGAGCTGCTCGAGAAACTCAGCTACGGCGCGTACCTCGCCCGGCACACCGGCCTGCCCATTCTCGTCACCGGCTACGGCATCGAGGCGGATGCGATGCGCGCAACCCTGCGGCAGAACTTCGATCTCACACCGCGCTGGATCGATGCGCAGGCCTTCGATACCTATGAGAACGCGCGCAACGCCGCCGCAATGCTCAAGCGCGACCGCATCGAGCGGATCATCCTGCTGACGCGCGCCACGCACATGCGCCGTTCGGTCAACGAGTTTTCCGCCACCGGACTCGCGGTCGTGCCGGCGCCGATCGGAATCCACACGCACGAGCCGACGCACGCCTGGGATTTCATACCGAGCACCGAGGGACTGCGCATGTCGTACGAAGTGTTGTACGAGCTCATGGGCGAACCGGTGCGCTGGCTGTTTGCCACGCTGAACCTGCGCCGGCAGCAGACAGGCCGTGGGAGCGCGTCTGGAGTAATCGCCAGGTAACCGAAGGTTGCCGCATCGGTCACCACCCGCGCAAAGCCAAGAGGATGCTGGCTGCATGGTGCGAATATAATGTGCGAAATGGCAGACCCGCCATCGTCACGTATCGCTACCAATCGCTGCATGGCCATTCTGATCGCCTCCACTATGCTCGGCGGGAATGCGCCGGCAGCGGACCTGGCACTGCCCGCGGACAATCCGTTTGCACGCCCCAGTCCACTGCCCTATCAATTCCCGCCATTCGATCGCATCCGCGATAGCGACTTCGGGCCGGCCTACGCGGCGGGCATGGCCATGCAACGCGCCGAAATCACGGCCATCGCCGGCAGTCCGGAGCCACCGAGTTTCGAGAATACGATCGTCGCGCTCGAGCGCAGCGGCCAGGTGCTGACCCGTGTCAAGCGCGTATTCGAGAATCTCGCCGTCTCCAACAGTGATCCCGTGATCCTCAAGCTCGAGGACGAGCTGGCGCCGAAGCTCGCGGCTCATGCCGATGCCATCCATTTCGACGCGACCTTGTTTGGCCGCATCGAGGCCCTCTATCGCGCGCGCGCGCAGCTGCCCCTCGACGCCGAGTCGCGCCAGCTGCTGCTGCGGTATCACGTCGAGTTCGTGCGTGCCGGAGCGCGTCTCGGCGCGGCCGACAAGGCGCAGTTGAGCCGTCTCAATCAGGAGCTTGCCGCGCTGACCACGCGCTTCCGCCAGAACGTGCTCAAAGCCGGCGCCGACGCGGCGATCGTAGTCGACGACATCGCGCAGCTCGACGGCCTCTCGAGTGCGCAGATCGATGCGGCCGCCGCCGCCGCCCGCAGCCGCGGGTTCGAGGGCCGCTGGCTGATTGCGCTCGATAACACCACCACACAGCCGCTGCTGGCGCAGCTCAGGTATCGGGCATTGCGCGAACGGCTCTATCGCGCCTCGGTCACGCGTGCACGGTATGGCGCTTGCGACAACACCCGCATCATCGCGCGAATCGTCAAGCTCCGTGCCGAGCGCGCGCATCTGCTCGGCTATCCGAGCCATGCTGCTTACGTGCTCGAGGATCAGGACGCGCACGACTCCGATGCCGCCGAACGGCTGCTGCGGCAGATCGGGGCCTCGGCGCTGCAGTCCGCCCGGCGCGATGCGGCCGAGCTGCAGCGCCTGATCGTTGCGCGCGCCACGGCCGAACATCGCCCGAGCTTTACACTGCAACCGTGGGACTGGCCGTACTACGCCGAGCAATTGCGGCGACAGCGCTTCGATTACGACAGTGAACAGGTCAAGGACTACTTCGAGCTCAGTCGCGTGCTCCAGGACGGCGTGTTCTACGTTGCGCACGAGCTTTACGGCCTGAGTTTCAAACAGCGGAGCGACCTGCCGGTCTACCATGCGGATGTGCGCGTGTTCGAGGTACTGGACGCCGACGGCTCGCCGCTGGCTCTATTCCTGGCCGACTACTACGCGCGCGCCAATAAGCAGGGCGGCGCCTGGATGGACAATTTCGTCGGCCAGTCCAGGCTTTTGGGCATGAAGCCCGTGGTCATCAATAATCTGAACCTGACCAAGCCCGCGCCGGGTGAACCGACGCTGCTGAGCTTCGATGAGGTCCGGGGTTTGTTCCACGAGTTCGGGCATGCTCTGCACGGCATGCTCTCGAATGTCGAATATCCGCTGCTGTCGGGCACCAACGTGCCGAACGACTTCGTCGAGTACCCGTCGCAGTTCAACGAGATGTGGGCGCGGGAACCGGCCGTCGTGGCGCACTTCGCCCGCCACTGGCAGAACGGCGCGCCGCTGCCGCCGGGCCTGCTCAGGACCATCATCGCATCACGGAACTTCGATGAGGGTTACAGGACCAGCGAATATGTGCAGGCCGCACTGATCGACCTGGCTTGGCATGAGCTGAGCGCGGCGCAGACACCGGATGCCGGTCGAGTCGCGGCATTTGACGATATGGCGCTCGAGGCCCGCGGGCTGGCGTTCGCATCGGTGCCGCCGCGCTACCATTCGACGTATTTCCTGCACATCTTCGCCGGCAATTACTCGGCCGGCTACTACGCCTATCTCTGGAGCGAGATCCTGG
>DASYNV010000171.1:0-9523 GCA_036008365.1 Steroidobacteraceae bacterium
AACTGAATGATATCGGTCAGCGTCAGCGACCACATGCCGCCGAGCACCGAGTACAGCACCATGACCGCGCTGCTGAGCAGAATCGCCGGCGTGCTCGGAATGCCGACGATCACCTGCATGACCGAACCGACCGCGATCGTCGCCGTCACGCTGACCATGAGATCGTAGGCCACCATGACGACGCCGCCCGCGATGCGGGCGATGCGGCTGTAACGCCGCGCGAGCAGCTCGGGTACGGTGTAGAGCTTGAGACCGAGGAGGCGGCCGACGAATACGATGCTCAGCGTCAGGATTCCGAGGCCGAACATGAACACCATCCACATGCCCGAGATGCCGTACTGGTAGCCGAGCTTGACACCGCCGACCGTCGAAGCGCCGCCGAGTACGATCGCAGCCAGCGTGCCGGAGTAGAGCCAGGGGCCGACCGAGCGGCCGGCAACCAGGAATTGCTCCTGCGTCGTGGCCCGCCGTTGCGCCCAGAAACCGGCGGCAACGATCACACCCATGTAGACCATGACTACCAGCAGGTCGAGCCGTGCCACGATTCAGCCGTCACTCGACATGGATGCCACCGGCGATCAGCAGCGCCCGCAGCTCTGCGAGCTGCAGTTCGTAGTGCCGCCACTGCGAGACCGAGGAATCGTACAACGGCCGCCGCACTTGCGCGGCGCTGGCCGTGGTGCTGGCCTCGGGATTGCGGTGGAACTCGGCGCACGCCGGCTCCCAGTCCAGACCGCAGAACTGCAGCAATCGGCGGCTCTCGCCGAACTGGTCGGTGATCAACGCCTCGTAGCTCAAGGACAGAATGGCTTCGGGCATGATGCGCTGCCAGTGCTCCATGAGACGCCGGTAGCCGAGATAGTAGCGGCCAATGTCGGTCAGATCATAAGAAAACGGATAAGCGTCTTCGAACAGTGTCTTATATATGGCGTAGCACGCGGCCATCGGCCGGCGGTGCACGTGCACGATGCGGGCATTGGGCAGACTGCTGCGGATCCAGCCGCAATAGAGGTAGTTCAGCGGCATTTTATCGATGAAGTGATCGCCTTCGGCGCACGCCAGTCGCGCGCGCTCGAGGTAATCGGCGCCCAGCGCCGCAAAGTCCAGCTGCGCGGCGGCGGCGATCAGCTCGCGACGTGCTGCACCCGCACGCCCGCTCCGGCGCTGCGCGGCATCGACGATCGCCAACGCCAGCGATCTCAGTTCGCCGGCCGAGCGCACGCGCGAATGACTGCTCAGGATGCGCTCGACCAGCGTGCTGCCCGATCGAGGCAGGCCGAGTATGAAGATGGGCGCATCGGCTGCGCTGCCTGCCGGCGGCGTCGGCATCGATTGAAACGCCTCGATGATCCACTCGACCGTGGCGACATCGTTGGCGACGTCATAGCGCATGTGCTCACGTCGTGCACGCGCGCCGCGCTGCAGACATTGAAATGCCTGCGGATACTGCGCCAGATCCTCGTATTCCTTGGCGAGCGCGTATTGCAGCTGTACGGTGGCGCGCCAATCGGCGGCCGATTGCGCGGCCAGCTGTTCGAGCGCGGCCACGTGGTTGCGCTCCGGAGTCTGGCTGCGCAGCTCCGATCGGTTGCGCCAGGCCTCGTAGTCGCTCGGCCGCCGCGCGATCACACGATCGTAGTCGGCTTCAGCCTGCGCCAGTTGTCCCAGAAAGCGGTGCACCGTGGCGCGATTGAACAGGAACCGCGGCTGGTCCGGCGCGAGGGTCAGTGCCCGATCGTAGGCGGCGAGTGCGCGCACCTGATCGTTCGCGCGACTGAACACCGTTCCGATCGCATCCCACAGCTTTGAATCCTTGCCCGCCCGTAGCTGGGCCGCCGCGGCCGCATCGCGCGCTTGCCGCAGCCGGTCCTGCGCCAGCGCGATCTGTCCGGCGGCCAGCCAGCCGGCGGCATTCTCGGGCTGCTCGGCATTGATCAGCCGGCACGCCTGCGCGGCCGCGGGCCAGTTGCGCGCCTGCATCAGACGCAGCACCTGCTGCAGGCTGGACGGACTCGGCACGCGGTGCGGCCCCGGGCGCTACCGTGACGGCGCGGCGTCAGCGCCGCTTGCGGCGCGGCGCTGCGATCGGCGGCGGGTATTGCTCACGGTTCGAATCATGGGCGCTGCTCCGCGGAGGGTGGGTCGGCGGACCTATGATCGCGCATCGGGCAATTCGCAGAAACTAGTGATTTGCTGCGCCCTGCTTCCGAATTTCAGAAGCACTGAGGACGCCCACGACTCACAAAATCGGGGCAGGGCGCTCAGATCAGGCGGTCGAGCAGCGCCGTCATCATCGCATCGCAGCGCTGCAGCTGCTCGGTGGCGATGAATTCGTCTGGCTTGTGGGCCTGGTCGATCGACCCCGGGCCGCACACCACCGTGGGAATGCCGAGCTGGCCGCTGAACAGGCCGCCCTCGGTGCCGAATCCGACCTTGATGCGCTCGCGATTGCCGGTGAGCTGTGCCGCGAGTTCGACCACTTCGGCATCCGCGGCCGTTTCGAGGGCCGGGTATTCATGGCCGATGTCGAACGCGATGCCGGTGTCCGCGTGCGCTCCAGCCGACCGCACGACCTGGGCGGCGTCGCCGCGCAGCGCATCGACCAGCGCGCGCGGATCGTCGGCGGGCAGGTTGCGGATCTCGAACTCGATTTCGCAATGTTCCGGCACGATGTTGAGTACGGTGCCGCCCTGGATGACGCCGACGTGCAGCGTCGTGTACGGCACGTCGTAGGCGGGGTCGCGCGTCCCGGAGTGGGCGATGTCCGTCTGGCGCTCGCGGATTCGCGCGATCAGATCACTGGCGAGATAGATGGCGTTGACGCCGAGATCGGGACAGGCGGAGTGTGCGGCACGGCCGTGGCAGGCAGCCTTCAAGGCGGTCTTGCCCTTGTGGCCGACCGCCGAGCGCAGCATGGTCGGCTCGCCGACGATGCAGAAGCGCGGTCGATGGCTCCAGGTCGACATGTCCGCGATCAGCGAACGCACGCCCAGGCACCCGACCTCTTCGTCGTAGGAAAAGGCCAGCTGCAGCGGCATGCGCAGCGGCTGCCGCGTGGCGCGCTGCGCGGCGTGCAGCGCGCAGGCCAGAAAGCCCTTCATATCCGCCGCGCCGCGCGCGTACAGACGCTCGCCGCGCTGCTTCAATTGAAACGGTGACGACGACCATGTCTGACCGTCGACCGGCACCACGTCGGTATGGCCCGAGAGCAGCATGCCGGGCTGTTCCGTCGGCCCGATGCTGGCGAACAGATTGGCCTTGCGGCCGGTAGCATCGTGGTAGAGCTTCGAAGCAACGCCGCACTGCGCCAGAAAGTCACGCACGAACTCGATCAGCGACAGATTGGAATCGCGGCTGACGGTTGGAAAGCTGATGAGGCGATCGAGGATCTCGGCGCTGTTCATGTCCTCACGGGCGGGCGCGACGCTGCGGGCGGGCGCGCATTTCTCGTTGATCGAATACGCAACGGTAACGCCAATCGTGCGCGGCGTCGAGACGATGGAGAAAATCGACGTGATCGAGATCCTGCAGGCGCAGGTTCACGAACAGCGGCGTGAGCCCTTCACTGTTGAGACCGCGGATGATCAAAGTCGAGACGGTCGTGAGTCGTTGTGCGCGGATGCCATCACGCAGACGTATCTCGGTAAATTGATCTTTTAAAATTCACTGCTTCCGAAAAACAGAAGCAAGAGCTAATTTTCAATTTTTTTGCACGGCGCTGGGGCGCTGCGCGGAAATTTGCGCCATAACGGTACCAGCCGAGGTGCGCTGGGAGGAGCGGCCTGGAGTGCCTCGTGTAGCATTGGGGCGTGACCATGGATGCAATCGCGAAGTTGCGGACCGACCTGGCGGCGCTGTTCCGCATTGCGGCGCGGCTCGACTGGCCCGAGGCGGTTGCCAACCATTGCAGCGTCGCGACCTCCGCCGACGGTCGGCATTTCCTGATCAATCCCCGCTGGCGCTATTTCGGCAGCCTGCATGCCTCCGATCTGCTGCTGCTGGACGCGCGGGCGCCGCCCGAGTCGCTGCCGCCCGACCTCGACCTGACGGCGTGGGCGATTCACGGCACCATTCACGCGCATCTGCCGCAGGCGCGTTGCATCCTGCACGTGCACGCCCCGTACGCGACCGCTCTGTCCTGTCTCGCCGACCGCGAGATCAAGCCGATCGATCAGACCAGCGCGCGCTTTTACCGGCGTATCGCCATCGACACGCAGTATGGCGGCATGGCCGACAATGCTGCGGAGGGCATGCGCCTGACACGCGCGCTGGGCGACAAGCAGGCACTCATGCTGGGGAACCACGGCGTGCTGGTGGTGGGTGACAGCATCGCGCAGGCGTTCGATGCGCTCTACCACCTCGAGCGCGCCTGCCGGACATTGTTGCTGGCGTATTCGAGCGGACAGCCACTGTCGCTACTGTCGCCCGAGATCGCCGAGAAGACGGCGCGCTCATGGGAGGATGGCGGTGAGTTCGCGCGGGCGCACTTCGAGCAAATGAAGCGGCTGCTGGAAGCCGACGGCGTCCGCTACGCGGATTGAACCGGGGGGGCGACTATCGGCCGACCGGCCCGTACAGCTCCGGGCGCCGATCGCCACGGTAAGGATAGATTTTGGAGGCGGCGACCTGCGTGTGCCGGCCGATCTCGGCAATCAGCAGTGCCTCGCCGACACCTGCCGCCGCCACGCTGGCGCCGTCCGGCCCCACGAGGCAGGAGCCGCCCAGGAAGCGCATGCCGTTTTCGACTCCGGCATGATTGCAGTAGGCGACAAAGATCTGATTTTCCACGGCCCGCGCCGGTACCAGCAGCGACGGCACCGAGTGGTACTCGTCGGTCAGCGCGGTCGGAACCAGCAGCACCTCGGCGCCCGCAAGCGCGAGACTTCGGGCCGCCTCCGGAAACTCGATGTCGTAACAGATCAGTACTCCGAGCCTGAATCCGCCGAAACTGAACGGTGCAGTAAACCGCTCGCCCGGCTCATAGGCGGCGCGTTCGGCAGGTCCGAACAGATGCGTCTTGCGGTAATGCGCCAGCTGCGAGCCGTCGGCGCCGAGCACTTGGACGGAATTGAAAATGCGCGCGCTGCGAGTATCGCGTTCGGGATAGCCATAGGCAATCGCGATGGCATGTCGTTGCGCGAGGGCGGCGATGCGCTGCGCCGAGGGTCCGTCGAAGGGTTCCGCGAGTTCCGCCACCGCCGCACCGATGTTATAGCCGCTGAGCCAGCACTCCGGGCAAAGCAGCAGGGATGCGCCCGCGGTCGCGGCGGCCTGTGCGGTGGCGTCGAGCGCGGCGAGGTTGGCCGCCACGTCGGCCGTGTTCCCCACGGTCTGCCACAGTGCGATTTTCATGGCGTCAGCCATATTCACTTCCGAAATTGCGCGATGTGCCCGGCCGCCTCATAGTTGCCGTGCAGAACTACTCTAACCGGAAGCCAGACGCGTCATGGACGGCGGCATCTAAGGCGCGCCAGCGGCGCGTCTGTGCGCGGAAGTCGCGCGATCGAATCAGCTGGCGCTTTTGGCTTTGTACGCTTTGAGTTCGGTATTGAACTTGTCAGCCAGCTGCTGCACTTTTTCCACTTGGGCGTTGTTGAGCTCGGCGTAGTGCTTCTGCAGCTTGACCTTGTCTCCACCGGCTTCGAGTTTCTGCTGCTGTTCCTGCTGCAGGCAGTCGGTGTACGTCTTGACCGCGGCATCGTATGCCTGCACCGCTTTTTGCGCCGCGATCATCTCTTCGCGGGTCGCGACCGAGCCATCCGGAACCTGAACATTGTCGTCGGGAATGGTGCAATCGGCGAATACGGGGCCCGCGGACAGTACGGCCAGCGCGGCGAGGGGCAGCAAGAATTTCATTGTTTATTCCTCGGCTGTAGAACCGCTATGATGGGCTCTCGCGGAATAAAACTCAAAGTCCGCGCGCCCTCGCCAGATAGGCGCGCCAGCCGCCGCAGTCGGTGATATCAAGGGCCCCTTGCACAGCGTGGGCCTCGCACCGGAAGCCCGAGGCCGCCTCGCCGTTGGCCAACAGCACCTTGCCGATGGCAAGCGGTGCCGGAACTTGCGCCACGAAGCAGCGCAGGGCAGCGGCGGGCACCGACCGGAGCTCGACCTCGATCGCAGCGCCGTTCTGCTCGACCCGAACGAGGCCCGGGCGCTGCGGCGGTCCGCCGAGCAGCGCGTATAAGCGATAGCGGGCGGCCGAATTCGCCGATGCCTATCCACAGCAACTCTCGGGCGGCATGAAGCAGCGCGTGGCGAACGTGCGCGCGCTCGCCAGCCGTTCGGTGCGCTCGATGCGCAGACGCGCTGTCGCATGCAGGCGCACCTGCTCGAGAGGAATATCCGGTACTGGCGCGCATGACGAATGTCTCCGACAATGTCGAGCCATGAGCGTACGGCGTGTGTTGCGCATGGGGGATCCGCAGCTGTTGCGAATCAGCGAGCCGGTGCAGGAGTTCAACAGCCCGCGGTTGCGCGAACTGCTGGCCGACATGCGCGACACGATGGCGGCGCTGAGCGGCGCGGGTCTCGCGGCTCCTCAGATCGGCGTACCCTTGCGGGTCGTGATCTTCGGCACCGGTGCGCCCAATCCGCGTTATCCCGAGGCCGAGGTGGTACCGGCAACGGTGCTGGTCAACCCCGAGATCGCGCCGCTCGGTCCAGACGTGGAGCAGGGCTGGGAGGGTTGCCTGTCAGTGCCCGGCATGCGCGGCCTGGTACCACGCTATCGCGAGCTGCACTATCGCGGCGTCGATGAACAGGGGCGCGCCATGAATCGCCGCGTCAGCGGTTTTCACGCCCGGGTAGTGCAGCACGAGGTCGATCATCTCGACGGCATCCTCTACCCGATGCGCATGACCGACATGAGCCGCTTCGGCTTCAACGAGGAGCTGTTCCCGGGACAGACGCTGGAAGACGATTGAGGATTCAATCGCCGCGACGCGCGCTCAGGTGCGCCAGCGCGCCCGCATCGTCCACTTCAATGCTCATTTCGATCGGCTGACAGCATACCTGGCAGTCCTCGATGTAACTGGCCGAACCCGCCGACAGATCCACTTGCGTTTCGAAGTGCTCGCCGCAGAACGGACACTGGACGCTCACGAACTGCGTGCCCTGTCCCTGGGCTTCGGCGCCATCGGCAGCGGGTTCATAGATCGGCTCGAGTCCGTAGAGCGCATCGATGTCTGCGCTGGCACGATCGTGGATGCGCGGCTTGCCGGGACGCCTTGAGCTCATGCGCACACCCTAACAAAGCCCGCGCTCGATCGCGTAAGATCTCGAATATGGTGGATGCCGAGAGTGATTCGCTGCAGCGGTCGCTGACGCGGTTGCGCGCCGAACTGGCGCGTGCGCACCGGCTGGATGAAAAGTCCAGGCAGATGCTGCGCGCGGCGCTCACCGACATCGAAATCCGCCTGCGGGAAAAAAGCGCGGCAGCCGCAGAGGCTGCCGCGCCACATGGCCTCGATGCGCTGGCGGTCGGGTTCGAGGCCGACCATCCGTCGCTGGCCGCGAGCCTGCGTCAGTTCATCGAGCTGCTGGGGCAGGCTGGCCTCTAGGGCCCTCGGCGCGCTGCGCCATGCTTGCCTTCCACGCGGCGACCCGCTTGGTCAGCTCCGTCTTCTGCTCCGGCGTCAGAACGTTGTAGAGCTGCAGTTTCAGCTCGCTCATGTGCTGGATGCGATCGGCAGCGCGCCTCTTGGCCGCCTGCACGGCGGCGTTGTAGTTCGGATCGCCGGGATTGATGAGCGCGGAGGGGTCGTCTGCGCCACCTGGCTTCCGGGCCGCCGTCTGCTGCGCCATCTGCTGATGCGCCGTCATGACGATCGTGCGCATCTTCTGCCGCTGTTCGGGTGTCAGATTCAGTCCGTGAAACACACGCGCCAGGCCTGGTCCGCCGTGCATGCCGCCAGGACGTTGCCACGCACCGCGCCCGCCATCGCCACCGCCGTGGCCCCAGCCGCGATCGCCGTCGCCGCCGCGGCCGCCGCGATGGTGACAATGGTGATGATGGCGGTGATGGGCGTGACGTTCATCCTCATCCCAGTGCTTGCGAGCGCCATGCTCACTGCCGTCGCCGTCGTGCCAGGCGTGTGGCGGACCACCAGGTCCGCCGGGGCCACCGCCGGGGGGTGCCTCCGGCGCGCTTTGCGCCCAGGCGGCTGCCGTCATGCCCGTTACGGTTAGAGCCAGGATCAATTGATGCAGTCGGTTTGACATACAGTCGCCTCGTTTATCCCCGCGTCGTTCATTGAGACTGGGTTCGAGAGCGACAGTGCCACGCGGCATGTCGAGCAGACGCACAATCGGCGTTAAGTTGCGTCAACCTTCGTGAAGCCGCGCGCCCGCGAGTGGCCGCGGGTCAAACCGAGACGGCTTCCTCGCGCGCGGCGCGCCGGCGCTCGTGTTCCTTGAGGTAGCGCTTGCGCACGCGGATGCTCTGCGGCGTCACTTCGACCAACTCGTCGTCGGCGATGAATTCGACCGCATACTCGATCGTCAACGCGATCGGTGGAGTCAGCAGGATGGCGTCGTCCTTGCCCGCGGCGCGAATGTTGGTGAGTTTCTTGGTCTTGATCGGATTGACGACCAGATCGTTCTCGCGGCTGTGGATGCCGATGACCATGCCCTCGTAGAGCGTCTCACCGGGGCTCACGAACAGCCGGCCGCGCTCCTGCAGCGCGAACAGCGCGTACGCCACCGCGGCGCCATCCTCGTTGCTGATCAGCACACCGTTGTGACGATCGGGGATCTCGCCTTTCACGACCCCGAAGCCATCGAAGATATGACTGATGAGGCCAGTACCGCGCGTCATCGTCATGAAATCGCCCTGGAAGCCGATCAGCCCGCGCGCCGGAATGCGATAGTCGAGCCGCGCGCGGCCGGTGCCCTCGATGGCCATGTCGGTGAGCTCGGCGCGGCGCTGGCCCAGCGCTTCCATGACCGCGCCCTGGTGCGCTTCGTCGATATCGACGGTCAGAGCCTCGAACGGTTCGAGCACCTGGCCATCGAAGGTCTTCTTTAGAACCTGCGGTTTGCCGACCGCGAGCTCATAGCCCTCACGACGCATGTTCTCGATCAGGATGGTCAGGTGCAGCTCGCCGCGGCCGAGCACGCGAAACACATCGGCGTCGACCGTGTCCTCGACGCGCAGCGCGACGTTGCTCTGCAGCTCGCGATACAGGCGCTCGCGAATCTGCCGGCTGGTGACGAATTTGCCTTCGCGCCCCACGAGGGGCGAGCTGTTGACCTGAAAATTCATCGCCAGCGTCGGCTCATCGACCCGAATCGGCGGCAGACCTTCGGGATTTTCCGGATCGCAGAGCGTGAGGCCGATATTCACTTCCTCCACGCCCGTGACCGCCACGATATCGCCGGCCGCGGCTTCATCCACGGGCGCACGCTTGAGGCCGTGAAAGGCCAGTACCTGAGCGATTTTCGCGGTACCGCGGTCCTCATCGCCGTAGCGCAGCGCCACCGTGCGTCCGGGACGCAGGGTACCGCGGCGGATGCGGCCGAT
>DASYNV010000172.1:0-4846 GCA_036008365.1 Steroidobacteraceae bacterium
ATCTGTTCCGGAGAGTGTGATTTTTATGGCGAAGATTTATGTAGGTAACCTACCGTTCACGGCCAGCGAGGCCGATGTGCGAACCCTGTTCGCGCAGCATGGCACCGTGGAAGCCGTGTCGCTGCCGACCGATCGTGAAACCGGTCGTCCGCGTGGCTTTGGATTCGTCGAGATGAGCCAGGCCGATGCCGCTCGTGCGATCCAGAGCTTGAATGGCTATTCGATGAACGGCCGTCCGTTGCGTGTCAACGAGGCCCAGGACAAGCCGCGCACTGGCGGTGGTCGTCCGGGCGGCGGTGGCTTTCGCGGCAACGGCGGCGGCGGCGGTGGCGGGCGCTGGTAAGCGCACTGCAATTCGCTGAACGCGCAAAGAAGGCCCGGGGAGACCCGGGCCTTTTTATTGGTGCCATGATGTTTCTGCCATGACCGCTCCCGCTCAGCAGTTGAAATTCCCGGGCCGCATCGGCCTCGGCACCTGGAAGATGGGTGCCTCGCGCGCCGACCGGGCAGGTGAGATCGCGGCCGTATCGCACGCCCTTGCGATCGGCTACCGCCTGCTCGATACCGCCGAGATGTACGCCGAGGGCGGTGCCGAGCGCGTCATCGGCAGCGCGCTGAAGGATTTCGGTGCCGCGCGCCGGCAGGAATTGTTCATCGTCAGCAAGGTGCTGCCGAATCATGCCTCGCGCGCCGGCACCATCCGCGCCTGCGAAGCCTCGATCGCACGCATGCGCTGCGAGTATCTCGACCTGTATCTGCTGCATTGGCGCGGATCAGACCCGTTTCGCGAAACTCTGCGCGGTCTCGACGGACTGCGTGAGCGAGGACTGATCCGCCACTTCGGCGTCAGCAATCTCGATCTCGATGACCTTGTCGAATGGCTCGAAGCCGAGCAGGCCCTTGGGCTGACGTCCGGCATCCAGTGCAATCAGCTCCATTATTGCCTCGAAGCACGCGCAATCGAATTTGCGCAGTTGGCGTGGCAGCGCCAACGCGGCATTCAGACCATGGCGTATTCGCCGCTCGGCCAGGGTGCGCTTACCGATCATCCGGTGCTGCGTCAGATCGCGGCCGAGCGCGGGTTGAGCGCCGCGCAGATCGCGCTGGCCTGGTCGATCCGCCATCCCGACGTGGTGGCCATTCCGAAGTCAGTGCAGCCGCGGCGCATCGAAGAGAATTTCGCCGCGGCGCAGATCGCGCTCACCGCGGCCGAACTGGCGCTGCTCGATCGCGCTTTTCCGCCGCCGCGTTCGCAGCGACCGCTGCCGACCACCTGAGAGCGTGTTGGCGTGAAGGTCTTTCATTGCAGTCATTGCCGTCACGTGGTGTTCTTTGAGAACACGCAATGCGTGAACTGCGGCTACGCGCTCGCGTTCGTGCCGGATCTCGCCGTGGTCGCTGCAATGGAGTCACGCTCGAACGGTCTGTGGCGCACCGAGCTGCGCGGCGTGGGCCGCCGCCGGTTTCGACCGTGCCGCAACTACAGCCAGGAGAATGTCTGCAACTGGGCGGTACCGGCCGAAGACCCGCAACCGCTGTGCGAATCCTGCCGGCTCACGCAGGTAATTCCGAATCTCACCGTCGAGGGGAATCGGGAGGCCTGGTTCAAGCTCGAAGCGGCCAAGCGGCGGCTGATTTACTCGCTCAAGCAGCTGCGCTGTCCGATCGAGAACCGCATCGATCACCCCGAGCATGGCCTGGCCTATGAGTTCCTGAGCGATGACGACTCGGGCAAGCCGGTACTGACGGGACACGCGCATGGCGTGATCACGGTCAATATCGCCGAAACCAATGACGCCGAGCGCGAGCGCCGCCGGCTGCAGATGGGCGAACCCTACCGTACGCTGCTCGGACATTTCCGGCACGAGATCGGGCACTACTATTGGGAGCGGCTCATCAACCACAGCGGCCGGCTCGAACAGTTTCGCGCTCTGTTCGGCGACGAACGCGCCGACTACGCGGCCGCGCTCAAGGCGCATTACGACACCGGACCGCCGGCCGACTGGGCGCAGCACTTCGTCAGTGCCTACGCGACCTCGCATCCGTGGGAGGACTGGGCTGAAAGCTGGGCGCACTACCTGCATATGACCGACATGCTCGATACCGCGGCCGACTGCGGGCTCTCGCTCAGCCCTAAGCGCCGTGACGAGCCGACGCTGCTGCGTGCGCGCAGCGGCGCCGAGGAACCGTTCGAGCGTCTGATCGCGGATTGGTTTCCACTGTCATACCTGCTCAACAACCTCAATCGCAGCATGGGCCTTGCCGATGGCTATCCGTTCGTGCTCACCACGCCGGCAATCGCGAAGCTGCGCTTCGTGCATGAGATCATCGTCGGCGCCTCGTAGCGGGAGCCCCTGGCGGGCGCTGATGAGCGCGGTGCTGCTGGCGGCAATGCCGGCGGGGCGCGCGGCGACTCCAACGGCCTGTGCCTACCTGGCAGAGACGATGGCTCATCAGCCTGGGGCTGCGGTGCTGCTGGCGAGTTATCCGGATGCTCCACCCGGGCCACTCAAACAGGCTGCCTTCGTATACGACAACGCCGTCGCTGCGATCGCGCTCTTTAGTTGCGGCCAGCCGGCGCAGGCGCGTCGCATTGGCGATGCTCTGCTGCTGGCATTGGATCACGACCGCTACTGGCGCGATGGCCGTCTGCGCAACGGCTACGCCGCAGGCGGCGTGAGCGCTGCGCCGATCCAACTTGCCGGCTGGTGGGACAGCAAGGCGCAGCGCTGGCTCGAAGATGACTACCAGGCCGGCAGCGACAGCGGCAATCTCGCCTGGGCGATGCTGGCGTTGCTGACGCTCGATCAACAAGCCGGTGGCCGCTACGCGCGCGGAGCGGCGCGGATTGCCCGATGGCTCGAGCCGCTGCGCGATCGGCGCGGCGCCGGCGGATTCACGGGCGGCAGCTTCGGATCGGAGGCTGTGCAGCGACGATTGCTGTGGAAATCGACCGAGCACAATGCCGATCTGGCCGCGGCCTTTGCCCGCTTCGCCGCAGCGAGCGGCGATGCCCACTGGCTTGCGCTGTCACAGGCCGCCGCGGCCTTCGTCGATGCCATGTGGGATGCACCGCGCGGCGCGTTTGCCGCCGGCACGGCGCAGGACGGCGTGACGCGCAATCCACTGCTGGCGCTCGACGCACAGGTCTGGCCGCTCCTGGCGCTGCCCGGTGCGGTCGCACGCTATGGCGAGGTGGTGACGCACGGCCTGCAGCGCCTGCGCACGGATAGCGGTGGGGCGGCGGGTTACGCGTACAGTGACGCCGGCGTCGGCCTCTGGACCGAAGGTACGGCCCAGGTAACGCTGCTCGAGCGACTGAGCGGTCACAACGCGGCGCGTGCGGCACTGGCCGCGATCGAGACCGCACGCGTGCCCGGCGGTGGCTACTACGCGACGACGGTGCCAGCACTGCCGACGGGCTTCATGCTCGACACGGATCCGACCCAGCCCCGTGCCTATCTGCATCTCGAACATCTGGGTGCAGCCGCGTGGGTGGCATTGGAAGAGCAGGGATTCAATCCCTTCACCGGCAATCGCCGCCTGCCGCCCTGAGCGTGGCATCATGACTTCCTTTTCAGGAGTAATCGTGCAGCCCCTGGTCAGCACCGAGTGGCTAGCGCAGCAGCTGGGCGCCCCCGATCTGCTGCTGTTCGATGCCTCGTACTACTTGCCGGCCGAACGGCGCGATGCGCAATCGCTCTACGCCGCGGGGCATCTGCCCGGAGCGCGTTTCTTTGACATCGACCTGATTGCCGATACCGAATCGTCGCTGCCGCACATGGCGCCGACGGCGGCGCGTTTCGAACGGCTGGTCGGAGCGCTCGGCGTCAGCAACCGGCACCGCGTGCTGTTCTATGATCAGAAGGGCATCTTCTCGGCGGCGCGTGGCTGGTGGCTCATGCGTCTGTTCGGTCACGAACGCGCCGCCGTGCTCGATGGCGGCCTGCCGAAGTGGCGGCGCGAGGGGCGCGCGCTCGTATCCGGCAGCGAGCCCGCCGCCATTCCCGGCGTGTTCCGGGCGGCCTACAACGCGCGCTACCTGCGTGGGCTTGGCGACGTGCTGGCCAACCTCGAGGGCGCGCACGAGCTGCTGCTCGACGCGCGCTCGGGCGACCGGTTCTACGCGCGCGCGCCCGAGCCGCGCGCGGGCCTGCGCAGCGGCCATATCCCCGGCAGCCGCAGCCTGCCGTATTCGGAGTTGCTTCAGAACGAGGAGACCATGCTGGCGCCCGCGTCGCTGCGCGAGCGCTTCGCCGCGGCAGGCGCAGGTCCCCACAGCGCCGTGATCACCAGTTGCGGATCGGGGCTCACAGCCGCGGTGCTGAGCCTCGGTCTCGAAGTGGCGGGACTGCCGAGTGGCGCACTCTACGACGGCTCGTGGGCCGAGTGGGGCGCGCGCGAGGACACACCCATCGAGTGCTGAGCCGTCCTCTGGCACGCTGCTGATCATTCTGTTGATCTTCGTCTTCATGGGCGTGCTGTAACTCTTGCCGGCGACGCGTGGCGCCTGGCGCCACGATCGCTTAGGGTAGCGTTTTGTCGTCAGCGTGCCGGCTATGTCGTCCATTTCCGAAACCAGCGGCCAGAACAATCCGCCTGGCGCGCCCGCGGCTCCGATCGATGGCCGCCGGGTGATCGCGATCTTCAAGTTTCTGAAGGCGCTGCTGCTGATCCTCACGAGCTATGGCGTGCACAAGCTGCTCGATCCGGATCTGGTCGAGAAGATCCGCCTCTGGTCGGCCACGGTGACGGATCGGGTCGATCAGCGACTGATTCTGCGGGCACTGAGCTGGGTCGAGGGCCTGGGCGCCGACAAGCTGCATCTTGTAATCGCCGTGACGGT
>DASYNV010000173.1:0-4115 GCA_036008365.1 Steroidobacteraceae bacterium
ATCGGGCGCACCGCCGCTCGATGCGCCGGCAGGCGCGTGTTCAGTCCGCGGCCGCCACGACTGCGCCGTGTACCGCGGGCCGCCGGACCATGAAGCACAGCGGTATGAGCGCCACGCTCAACCACCCGGACAGATAGAACAGATCGAGCGAGGACAAGAGATAGCTCTGTCCGATGAGTTGCTGGGTCATCGACCCCGCGGCTGCCTGATCGCCGAGACCAAACTGATGGAGCTGCGCGAGTGATTGCTGGTAGGCGGGCGCGTACACCGTGACGGTGTCCGCGAGGCGCGTCTGATGCAGCGCTGCGCGCCGATCCCAGAAGGTCGTGATCAGGGAGGTCGCGAAGCTGCCCGCGGTGATGCGCAGGAAGTTCGACAGTCCCGATGCCGAGGGAATCTTCTGCGGAGGCAGCCCATCGAAAATGATCGCGAGCAGGGACACGAAGAACGTGCCCATCGCGAATCCCTGCACGAGCTGCGGCGCCGTGAATTCGAAGAAGGTTGCGTCCGCCGTGAGATGCGCGCGCATGAAAAACGAGAGCCCGTAGAAGCCGAACGAGCTCGCGGCGAGCAACCGTGGATCGAAACGTCGCATCAGGCGGCCGACCAGGAGCGAGGTGATGACGGCGGTGACACCGCTCGGCGCGGACACGAATCCGGCCCAGGTGGCCGTGTATCCCAGGTAACTCTGCAGCCACAGCGGCATGAGCACGACGTTGCCGAAGAACACGGCATACCCCAAGCACAGCGCGAGCGTGCCCAAGGCGAAGCTGCGCGACTTGAACAGGCTCAAATCGACGATCGGGTGCTCTTCCGTGAGATTCCAGATGAGCCACGCAACGAAGGCGATCACGGTGACGAGGAGGAGCGACACGATGAGCGGCGAATTGAACCAGTCGAGATCCTTGCCCTTGTCGAACATGACCTGCAGCGCGCCCACCCAGATGAACAGCAGCACGAGCCCCACGCGATCGATGGGGATCTTGCGGGTCGGCGTCTCCTGGGACTTGAGATTGTTCCAGCAAATCACCGTGCAGATGATTCCCACCGGTACGTTGATGAGGAAGATCCACGGCCACACGTAGTTATCCGAGATGTAGCCGCCGAGCACAGGTCCGGCGATGGGGGCCACCAGCGTCGTCAACGACCACACCGTGAGTGCCGTGTTGCGCTTCGCGGGCCCGAATACATTGATGAGCAGCGCCTGACTTCCCGGGATCATGGGCCCCGACACCGCACCTTGCAGCACGCGAAAGACAATGAGCGAGGGCAGGCTCCACGCGAAGCCGCAGAGGAGCGAGGCGACGGTGAACAGGACGACCGACGCCACGAAGGTGCGCACCACGCCGTAACGCTGCATGAGCCAGCCCGTCAACGGCACGGAGACACCGTTCGCGACCGCGAACGAGGTGATGACCCAGGTGCCCTGGTCGGAGCTCACCCCGAGATCCCCGCTGATCGTCGGGATGGAGACGTTCGCGATCGAGGTGTCGAGCACTTGCATGAAGGTGCCCAGTGCCAGGGCCACGGCGGTCACGGCCTTGGTGGCGCCGCTTAAGCTGGGCGCCTCCGCGACAATGGCGGCATTCGCGCTCATGGGGCCGCGCTCAGGGACCGCTTGCGACTTGGGCGGGCCCGCTGCCGCTGCGGCTGCGGCTCAGCCGGGCGGGCTCGTGCGCCTTCGGGCCCGCGTTGTCCTCGATGATTTGCGCGATGCGGGTATCCACGCCCGGGTCATCGCCCGCGCTCGCCTGCGTGGGCAACGGCGTGTTGCGGAACACCGTCGTCGTTATCGCGGGCCCCGACGTATCGTGCAGATCCACGCGCACCGTGGTGGATAGACCGACGCGCAGCGGGTGCGCCTTGAGTTCCTGCGGATCGAGGAGAATGCGCACGGGAACGCGCTGCACGATCTTGATCCAGTTGCCCGAAGCGTTCTGCGCCGGCAGGAGCGCGAACGCGCTGCCGCTGCCCGCCGAGATGCCGACCAACCGGCCGTGATACGTGACGCCGTGCCCATAGAGATCGGTATGCACGGTCACGGGCTGGCCCGCTCGCATGCGATTGAGCTGCACTTCCTTGAAGTTTGCGTCCACCCATACGTCTTCCAGCGGCACCACGGCCATCAGCGGTGTGCCCGCGGCGACGCGCTGGCCGACTTCCACGGAGCGCTTCGCAATGATTCCGGTCACGGGTGAGGTGAGGTCCGTGCGATGCAAGGCCAGCTCGGCGTTGCGCACGGCCGCGGCGGCGGCGAGAACCTGCGGATGGTCCGCGATGGTGGTGCCGTCGATCTGCGCGATGGTCTGATCCAGTTGCTCGCGTGCCGCGGCGACGTTCGCGCGGGTGGTGGTCAACGCATCGCGCGCATGCGAGAGCTCTTCTGCGGAAATGGCGCCGTCTGCGATGAGTCCGCCGCGCCGCTGCAAATCCTCATCCGCAGTGCGCTCTGCCTGCTCGCGCTGGTCGATCTGCGCACGCAGCTCCTTGCTCTGCGCGAACAGCCCGCGCACCTGCCGGACGGCACGGGCCAGGTCGGCCTCTGCATTGGCCACCGCGATCTTCGCATCCGCAGGATCGAGCTGGAGCAACGGCTGCCCGACGTCGACACGCTGGGTGTCATCGACTTTCAGTGAAAGCACCGTACCGGGAACCTCGCTCGTCACCTGCACCACATCGCCGTTGACGTACGCGTCATCGGTCGATTCGTAGAACCGGCCGTCGACGAACCAGTAGGCGCCATAGCCGATGGCTCCCAGCACGACGACGGCGCCGAGAGCCCAGAGCCCCACGTGCCGAACGCGGCGCGGCGAATTTGACGTTTGCGATTCGGATGTCTTGGGTTCTTGCGTGTTCATGGGCTTACTCGAGTCAAAGGATCAGAAGAATTGGAGGCGGTGTGCGCATCGGCAACGGCGCCGGACGCGCGCGGATCGAAGCTGCCGCCGACGGCCAGGAGCACCGTCACGCGCGCGACCGCCTGGGTTGTCAGAATGTCCACCATGGACTGTCGCGCCGCGAGCACCTGCGTCTCTGCGTTGAGTACCGAGAGGTAGCCCGCAAGCCCCGCTCGATAACGCTCTTCGGCCAGCTTATAGGCGGCCTCGGTGGCATCGAGCGTTTGCTGCTGGTCGCGCTGCTCTTTCGCGAGTGCATCGAGCTGCGTGAGCTGATCGGCGGTCTGCTGGACCGCGCGCAGCACCGTATTGTTGTAGCTGGATATGGCGCCGTCGAGCTGCGCCTCGCTGCCACGGTACTCGGCGCGCAGGCGGCCACCGTCGAAAATCGGCAGCGACAGGACCGGTCCAGCGCCATAGCCGCGCGCGTTCCATTGCACGAGATTGTTCAAACCGAACGCCCCGATGCCCGCGATCGCGTGCAAGCTGATGTCCGGATAGAACGCGGCCTTGGCGCCGAGACGCTGCGCATCCGCGGCCTCGACGGAGAGCCGCGCCGACAGCACGTCGGGCCGGCGCGCGAGCAAGTTGATGGGCAGCTCGGTCGGCACGGGCAGCACCGCCTGCACGTCCAGCACCGGTCGCTGGATGTTCGCGTAGGCGTCGGCTCCCTGACCGCTCAAAGTAGCGAGCTCGTGGACCGCGAGATCGGCAGCGCCCCGCGCCTGCTCGTAGGCGACGCGCGCTTGCGGCAGCTGGCCCTCGGCTTCGCGAATCTCGAGCTGTGTATCGAGGCCGGCGGTGACGCGGCGGCGGGTGATGTCCAGAATGGTCTGGCGCTGCGCCTCCGAGCGCTGTGCGATGTCTGCGAGAGCATTCTGGCGATACAGCTCGATGTAGGCCTGAGCGATGGCGCCCGCGAGCTCGAGTTGTGCGTTGTCCTCATCGAAGCGCGCCGACTGCGCGAGATCTCGCGCACTGTGCAGCGCATCCGCCTGGCGCCCCCAGAAATCCAGGTCCCAACTCAAACTGCCGCCGGCCTGACTAAACCACGAGGTATGTCCGGCGAGTGGCGGCGGAGTCACGTAGTTTTGCGGCGCTCGCTGGTAGAGGCTGCTCACATCGAGGTTCGCCTTGGGTCCGAGCGCCGCTTGCGCCGATTGCACTTGCGCGAGCGCCGCGGCCACGCGCGCTTGTGCCTGCGCGAGGGTCGGGCTG
>DASYNV010000174.1:0-6638 GCA_036008365.1 Steroidobacteraceae bacterium
CCGCGGAGCGATGAAGCGCAGCTTGCTCGGATCGTAGCGATAGAAGCCGAAGTCGTGCACGGGATCGCGATAGATGGGGTACAGCTGCACTTCCTCGCGGTTCAGAAAAATGGCTTCCGCGGTCACGGGTCCGGGTGTCACCACATGGCGGTTGGTCAGGATCAGACCGCGCGCGGCGTCGACCACGAAACCCGTGGCCTGCGCAGACACATTGCGCTCGGTATCGAAGGAGCGGGCCTGATCGATCTGAATGGCCACCACGCTGCCGGCGATATGCTCGAGTGTCGCCGCCCAATCGGCCGCCGAGGCCTCCTCGCCGACAGGGATCGGTACCTGCACCGACGCCACGCTCGGCACCGACGCACTGGCGGCCGGGGCACCGGACAGCGCTGCCGGCGCCGCGGCTGGCGTGGCCGCTGACGCCTTGGCTGGCGGCGCTGCCAGCAGGCTTTGCCACCAGAGCAACGCGCCCGCCACGCATGCCAGCGAGACTGCTCTACTCATTCCCGCACTCGAACTCATAGGGCATATCCAAACACCTGCTTGAACCGTTGCTCGAATTCTCCCGCCGCGAGCCGATGCTGTTGCGTGCCGTGGTGCTCGATCTTGATCGATCCCAGCAGCGCAGCGACGCGGCCGGTGCTCGGCCAGTCGAGACCCTGCTCCAGCCCGTACAGCAGCCCGGCGCGGTAGGCGTCACCGCATCCGGTCGGATCGGCCACGCGCGCCGCGGGCGCCACTGGAATCTCGAGCCGCTCGCCGCCGGTGAAGATCCAGGAGCCGGCCGCGCCCCGCGTCACGATCAGCGCACGCACCTTGGCCGCGATCTGCTCCAGCGACCAACCCGTGCGCTCCGACAGCAGACTTCCCTCGTAGTCGTTGACCGCGACCCAGGCGGCACGCTCGATGAAGCGGCGCAGGTCGTCGCCGTCAAACATGGGCAGTCCCTGACCCGGATCGAAAATGAACGGCAGCCCTGCGGCCGCGAACTGCTCGGCGTGCGCGATCATGCCCGCGCGCCCATCGGGCGCCACGATGCCGAGCTTTACCCCCGTGCTGTCACTGACCCGATTCAGGTGCGAATGGTTCATTGCGCCGGGGTGAAAAGCCGTGATCTGGTTGTTGTCGAGGTCAGTGGTGATGTAGGCCTGCGCCGTGAACTCAGATGACACGGTGCGCACATGCGTGCGCGGCAGCCCGCAGCCATCGAGCCACTCCGCATACGGGTCGAAGTCGTGGCCGACGGTGGCCATGATGAGTCCATCACCGCCGAGCATTTTGAGGTTGTAGGCGATATTGCCGGCGCAGCCGCCGAAATTGCGGCGCATCGCCGGCGTCAGGAACGACACGTTCAGCACGTGCAGCTTGTCGGCCAGGATATGGTCGCGAAACCGCCCCTCGAACATCATCACCGTGTCATAGGCCATCGAACCGCAGATCAGTGCCGTCATCGCGAGCAAATCCTTCAGGCTGTGTGTGAATTCCGGCCCGCGCGTGCGGCGGGCACCGTAATGCGTGTCATCGATCAGCGAGCACCAGGAGCCAGATCACTCCGAGCAGGATGAATGACAGCATCACCGCCGCCGAGCCGATGTCCTTGGCGAGCCCCGCCAGCACGTGCCGCTCCGTGCCGATACGATCGACGGTGGCCTCGATGGCGCTGTTGAGCAGCTCGACGATCAGGATCAGCAGCACCGGCCCGGCCAGCAATGCGCGCTCGACCCCATTGCGGCCCAGCCACAGCGCCAGGGGCAGCGCGAGGCAGGCGAACAGCAGCTCCTGGCGAAATGCCTGTTCCTCGCGGAAGGCGCCGGCAAAGCCCTTGGCGCTCGAGCCGAACGCCCGCAGCATGCGGCCGACGCCGAGCATCTTCTCGCGCTGCATCAGGCGGCATCGCTCTTGAAGATCAGATCGGGCTCGCGCGCCGCACGCACATCGTCCAGGCGCCGCACCGGCAGCGTGTGCGGCGCGCGCTGCAGCCGCTCCGGCTCCTCCCGCGCCTCGCGCAGGATCTGCGCCATCGCCGCCACGAACGCGTCGAGAGTCTCCTTGCTTTCGGTCTCGGTCGGCTCGATCAACAGGCACTCGCTGACGAGCTGCGGAAAATAGGTGGTCGGCGCATGAAAGCCCAGATCGAGCAGCCGCTTCGCTACGTCCATGGCGGTCACGCCGTACTCCTGGGCCTGGCGCCGGAGCGTCAGGATGAACTCGTGGCTTGCGCGGCGCTGCGGATAGGCCGCATCGAAGCCGACCTGGGTGAGTCGCGCCGCGAGGTAGTTGGCGTTGAGCGTGGCGTACTCGCCGACGCGCCGCATGCCTTCACGCCCGAGCATGCGCATGTACACGTAGGCGCGCAGCAGTACCCCGGCATTGCCTGCGAAGGTCGTCAGGCGCCCGATCGACTGCGGCAGATCGCGCTCGGTGAGCCAGCGATAAGTCTCGTCGGCCTCGCGCGCCACGATCGGCAGCGGCAGGAATGGCAGCAGCCGCGCCGACACGCCCACGGCGCCGGCACCGGGGCCGCCGCCGCCATGCGGGGTCGAGAAGGTCTTGTGCAGATTCATGTGAATGGCATCGAACGCCATGTCCCCTGGCCGCACCTTGCCAAGGATCGCGTTGAGATTGGCGCCATCGTAGTAGAGCAGACCACCGCTCTCGTGCACGATGCGGGCTACCTCTTCGATGCGCCGCTCGAACACACCGAGGGTCGAAGGATTAGTCAACATGATGCCGGCGGTCCTGGGGCCGACCGCCGCGCGCAGACCGTCAAGATCGACATCGCCGTCGGGCCCCACCGCCACCTCGCGCGCGATGCAGCCGCACATGCTGGCGGTGGCCGGATTGGTGCCATGCGCGGCCTGCGGCACGATGATCTCGTTGCGCTCGCTTTCACCGCGCGCGCGCTGATATGCCCGGATCATGGCGACGCCGGCAAATTCCCCGTGCGCGCCGGCCAGTGGGCTCAAAGCGACGGCGCGCATGCCCGTTACCGCCTTGAGCATCTCCTGCAATTCGTACATGCAGGCCATGAACCCCTGTCCCGAAGCCGCGCTGGCGAGCGGATGGCGGCCCGCAAATTCGGGCAGCAGGGCCGCGGCATTGCAGGCCTTGGGGTTGTACTTCATGGTGCAGGAGCCGAGCGGATAGAAGTGCGTATCGATCGAAAAGTTCAGTTGCGACAGGCGCGTGTAGTGGCGCACCACGTCGAGCTCGCTGACTTCCGGCAGCAGCGGGCGCTGCGTGCGCCGTAGCTCCGCCGGCACCGCCGGCACCGCTGGCGCCGAGACGGCGGGCCACTGCGCACGCGCGCCGCGTCCCGGACGCGAATACTCGAAGATCAGTTTCTCGCGCGGCGGCAGACTCATGGGTCAAGCCGCGCGCGCCGGGCGCAGCACCTCGGCCAGGGCACGCGCGTAGGTCTCGATGTCCTCGGCACTCTTGGTCTCGGTGGCACAGGCGAGCAGTGCCGGACCGAGCTCGGGGTAGTCTTTGCCGAGATCGAGGCCGCCCTCGATGCCGCGCTCGCTGAGTGCCGCCAGTACCGGTGCCGCGGGCCGATCCAGTGCCAGCACGATCTCATGAAATCCCGGCCGCCCGAACACCCGGCGCACACCCGCGATCGCCGTCAAGGCGCGCGCGAGCTGCTCGGTACGTTGCATCGACACCGCCGCCACACGCTCGAGCCCTTCCGGGCCGAGCAGCGCCAGATAGAGTGTGCCGGCCAGCATCAGCAGGCCCTGATTGGTGCAGATGTTCGAGGTCGCCTTGGCGCGGCGAATGTGCTGTTCCCGCGCCTGCAGCGTCAGCGTGAATCCGGGCCGCCCGTCGAGATCGAGCGTGCGGCCGACCAGCCGCCCCGGCATCTGCCGCACGTGTTCCATGCGCGTGCACATGAACCCGAAATAAGGTCCGCCCGAGGACAGCGGGCAGCCGAGCGGCTGACCCTCGCCGACGGCAATGTTGGCACCCTTCTGCCCCCATGAGCCCGGGGGCTTGAGCAGTGCCAGGGAGGTCGGATTGACCACCGCGATCACGAACGCGCCCTGCGCATGCGCAAAGTCGGTCAGCGCGTCGACCTCCTCGAATACGCCGAAGAAATTCGGTTGCGCGATCACGAGCGCCGTAATGTCCTGGCCGGCGAACGGTGCCAGGCTCGAAGGCAGGGTGTGGCCGAGCGCGCGCTCGTAGGGGAGCTCTTCGAAGCGCACGCCCTGATTGCCAGTGGTCGCCAACGCCACCGCGCGGTAGTGCGGGTGCAGATTGCGCGGCATGAGTATGCGGGCACTCTTGGAGCGTCGATTCGCGCGCACCGCCATCAGCACCGCTTCGGCGAGCGCAGTGGCACCCTCGTACATCGATGCGTTGCAGACCTCCATGCCCGTGAGGCTTGCAAGCATGGTCTGGTACTCGTAGATGCTCTGCAGCGTGCCCTGGCTGGCTTCGGCCTGGTAAGGCGTATATGCGCTGTAGAATTCGCCACGCGTCACCGTCGACCACACGGCCGCCGGAATGTGGTGCTCGTACGCACCGGCACCGATGAAACACAGCGGCCTGCCATCCTGACGCGCGCGCGACTGCATGAGCTGCATGACTTCGAACTCACTCAAGCCCGCAGGCACCTCGGCCAGCGAGGGCACTCGCAGTGCGGCGGGAATTTCATCGAACAGCGCCTCGATGCCCGGCGCACCGATCACCGCGAGCATTTCGCGCACGTCCTGTTCGGTGTGCGGGATGAATGGCATGCGGTTCTCAGCCCTCGGCCGTGAGCGTGCCGTACTCGCCGGCCGACAGCAGGCCGGTATCGGCGCTCGATGGTTGCGCCCGCAGGCGCAGCAGCCAACCGCCGCCGTACGGATCGCGGTTGATCAACTCCGGCGTATGACGCAGTTGATCATTGACGGCCACCACCGTTCCCGCGACTGGCGCAAAGACATCGGATGCGGCTTTGACCGACTCCACCACCGCGCAGGCCTCACCCGCGCTCAAGGCTCGGCCGATATCCGGCAATTCGACGAACACCAGGTCCCCGAGCGCGTGCTGCGCATGATCGCTGATGCCCACTTCCGCAGTACCGTCGCCAAGCTGCCTGATCCACTCGTGGCTGCGCGCGAATTTGAGGTCTGCCGGGATATTGCTCATCGTCGCCCCTCGTGGATCAAACCAACGAAATCAATGCCTTGCCATGACGCACGAACGGCACACGCACGACCCGCGCCGGCAGCGGCCGGCCGCGAACCTCGACCTGCACCGACACGCCGGTGGCCACGGGTACGCGCGCCAGTCCGATCGAGCGCTCGAGGGTCGGCGAAAACGTACCGCTCGTCACTTCGCCCTCAAGCGCATCGGGCACCAGCACCCGCTGGTGACTGCGCAGCACGGCACGCTCATCGAGCACCAGGCCGACCAGCTTGCGTTCCGGGCCGCGGGCACGCACCGCCTCGAGCGCCGCGCGGCCGACGAAATCGCGTTCGGCCGGGTCGAATGCGACCGTCCACGCCAGGCCCGATTCCAGCGGATTAGTCTGCTCGTCCATGTCGTTGCCGTACAGGTTCATGCCGGCCTCGAGCCGCAGCGTATCGCGCGCGCCCAGGCCGCAGGAATGCACGCCGGCGGCATTGAGCCGCTGCCACACGGACACCGCTTCGGCGGTCGGCAGCATGATCTCGAAGCCGTCCTCTCCGGTGTAACCGGTTCGTGCCACGAACCATTGCCCGATTTGCGTGCCGAAGAACGGCTGCAGCTCCAGCACCGCCCAGGCAGCCTCCGCGGTCAGCAGCGCGGCGCTGCGCTCGCGCGCCTGCGGCCCCTGGATCGCAAGCATCGCCAGGTCGCGCCGCTCGTGCAGTTTGACGCCCAGGGCGGCAGCATGCTCGCCGATCCAGGCCAGGTCCCGCGCGCGCGTGCCGGCGTTCACCACCACGCGGAAGAAATCATCGTCAAGGTAATACACGATCAGATCGTCGATGACGCCGCCGTGCTCGTTGAGCATGCAGCTGTAGAGCGCCTTGCCCGGGAGGTTGAGCCGCCCGACGTCATTGGCGAGCAGGCCGCGCAGCAGCTCACGGCAGTGGGCACCGCGCAGATCGACGATCCCCATGTGCGATACGTCGAACACGCCCGCTGCGCGCCTCACGGCGTGGTGCTCCTCGATCTGCGAGCCGTAGGCGACCGGCATGTCCCAGCCGCCAAAATCGACCATGCGCGCGCCCAGGGCCACGTGCAGGTCGTATAAACAGGTATGCCTGCCCAGACTTGACTCCGCTCCAACGGCTGGCGGAATCATAGCAGCGCCCGGCGCCTCCCCACTACGTTTGCCATTACAATGGGCACATGTTACGCAACCGCCACACTAGCCTGCCGGTCAGAGTCGCCGGCGTGACCATCGGCGGCCAGGCACCGATCGTGGTGCAGTCGATGACCAACACCGACACCGCCGACGTCGAGTCCACCGCGCGCCAGGTGCAGCAGCTGGCTGCGGCCGGCTCCGAGCTGGTACGCATTACTGTTAACACCGCGGAAGCGGCGGCGGCCGTGCCGCATATCGGCGAGCGGCTGCAGCAGCTGCGCTGTACGGTGCCGCTGATCGGCGATTTTCACTTCAACGGCCATAAGCTGCTGCAGGAGCACCCGGCCTGCGC
>DASYNV010000175.1:0-2815 GCA_036008365.1 Steroidobacteraceae bacterium
GCGAAAGTGCTTCTTGAGGGCTCATGTTCATAAGTGCCATGTGATGCCGGGGGGGCCGGTTTGGGGGTCGTGCCTGGCGGTCTCGTTACTAAGCAACAACGCTGTCTATTATCAGCACACGCCCCCGGGGAAGTAAAGCACGGAAGAGGTCCTTTTGCACGCCGCTAGAGCGCGTCCCAAAAGACGAACGAGAAGTCGCGCGACATCGCGGTACTCACGGGAATGGCGCCCTTGGCGGTGCGCGCCGTCATCTCCTCGAGGAAGCTCGACACGTCCTCGGCCTCGACGTCGTAGATCGCAAGATATTGATAAGGCTGCGCCACCTCGCCGATCTGGGTGCCGGAGAGCTTGAACCGACGCGCCGAGATGACGCCTGGAATCGCGAGCAGGTCGCTCAAATGCTGATTGGAGTACCAGTCGTTGTACTCCTGCTCCCGGCCCTCGACCGGGTTGGTGTAAACGACCAAGCTGAATCGCGCCATAACCTTCCCCGTTCGTACGCCAGCCGCATGCGGCATTGTCGTTCACCGAGGCATTCGCGCGCAACCAGTAGACACCAGTGTTGCATGCGACACACACTAGCGAGACAAGCCGAGCCGTCAACCGGCCGCAGATTACCGCCGAGGCACACGTGAGAGAGCGCAGGATCGGGCCGTGAAGCTCGAGCAGATACACCCGGAGCTTCGCGAGGCCATTGGCCGCTTCCCGCGGATCCCCTTCCATCGCCGCAGCGTATCGATGCTCATGAACCTGCTCATGCGCTGGCGTCCACGGGCGAAATCGCTGTCGGGCGTGCAGATCGCCGATCGCACGCAGGGCGATGTACGCGTGCGCCTCTACCGACCCGAGCAGGAATTGTCCGGCGCGGGCTTGCTGTGGATACACGGCGGCGGAATGATCATCGGCAACGCCGCCACGAATGACCGCGAATGCGCCGCCTTCGCCCGGGAACTGGGCGCGGTGGTCGTGTCGGTGGAATACCGCCTGGCGCCGAAGCATCCATTCCCCGCAGCGCTCGACGACTGTCACGCGGCCTGGCAATGGATGCTGTCAGCCGCAGGCGAGCTGGGCATCGACCCGGCGCGCATCGCCATATCGGGCCAGAGCGCGGGAGGAGGACTGGCGGCAAGTCTCGCATTACGACTTCGCGATGCGGGTGGCCTGCAGCCGGCCGCCCAAGCCCTGATGTGTCCCATGCTCGATGATCGCACCGGCGCCCGGAGCGAGCTCGATGCGATCGATCACCGCGTGTGGAACAACCGCAGCAACCGCGCCGCGTGGTCCTGGTATCTCGCTCTGCCTCCGGGATCATCCGAAGTGCCCGCGCACGCAGCGGCAGCCCGCTGCGCGAATCTGCGCGGCCTGCCGCCGGCGTGGATCGGCGTCGGCGAGGTCGACCTGTTTTTCGAAGAAGATCGGCGCTATGCGCAGCGGCTGACCGAAGCGCGGGTCCGCTGCATGCTGCACGTCGCGCCGAGGGCGCCGCACGGCTTCGAAGTGCTGGTGCCGGAAGCCTCGGTGACGCGCGAGTTCTTCCAGTCGTACGTTGCGTTCCTGCGCGGAGTCCTCGGCTGCGCCGGGCGCAGTGCCGGCGCCGATGAACGCAAGTCCGCCCGCATCGCGGCCGAGCGCGTGATGCCGGAGCGTGGGGCGCAGGTCATCCGCAGCTACGGTTTCGCGCGCGATGTCCTGCGCAGCAGCAGCGCGACGCAGGCGGGCGCCGGCGCCGACCAGGTCGATACCGGCAATCCCGATCACGCACCCGTGTTCTACCTCGACGGTGAGGCCCATCAGCGCAAGCGCAGCGCCATCGCGCGCTTCTTCACCGCGAAGGCCGTCACGACGCGTCACCGGGCGGTGATGGAACGCTCGACCGAGGCACTGCTGTCCGAGCTGCAGGCGGCCGGTCGTGCGCGCCTCGATGAACTCAGCTTGCGGCTGGCCGTTGCCGTGGCGAGCGAGATCGTCGGCCTCACCAACAGCCCCCAGGCAGCCATGGCCTCGAGAATCAACGCCACACTTTCATCGAGCGTGCCGCAGGGGTGGCAGCGGATATCGCGGCTGCTGCGGCCGATCGCCTCGCGCTACCACGGCATCAACTTCTTCATTCGCGATGTGCGTCCGGCGATTGCGGCGCGACGCAGGGCGCGCAAGGATGACATCGTGTCGCACCTGCTCGATGAGGGCTATACGGACAAGGCCATCCTGATCGAGTGCATGACTTACGCCGCCGCCGGCATGGTCACCACCCGCGAGTTCATCGTGATGGCTGCCTGGCACCTGCTGGAGCGCGACGCACTGCGGGCGCGCTTTCTCGCCGGCAGCGAAGAGGAGCAACTGGCCATACTCGAGGAAATCCTGCGTCTGGAACCGGTGGCCGCAATGATCCATCGCCGCAGCGGCGAGGCGATGACGGATGCCGAGTCGCGCCCGGTGAGCGCCGGTACGCTGCTCGCCATCGACATCCGCGCCGTGAACAGCGATGAAGCCGTCGCCGGCGCATGCCCCCACGTCATCGACCCCGATCGGGCATCGAGGAACAAGGCGGCCGGCGGCTATCTCAGTTTCGGCTATGGCAGCCATCGATGCCCGGGATGGCAGATCGCCATGCACGAGACACGCGTGTTTCTCGACCGGCTACTGCGCGTACCCGGCATCCGCATCGAGCGCGCGCCGACGATCGGCTGGTGCGAGATGCTCATGAGCTACGAGCTGCGCGACGCCATCGTGAGCTGCGCGCGCAACTAGCGCGGCGCAAGCACGAGATTGTGTACGCAATGTGCCGATGTTAGTGTGACTCGACAGGGGGATTCGG
>DASYNV010000176.1:0-8582 GCA_036008365.1 Steroidobacteraceae bacterium
AAGGTCGAGCGCAACAAGGTGGTGGATTTCGAAGCCGCGCTGCAGAACTTCGCACGCACCAACCATCACGCCACGCTGCAGGCGATCAACGACAACCCCGTGCTCAAGCAGCACGAGGCCTCGCTGAAGAAGATCTGCGAGGACTTCCTCGCTACCGGCAGCTACTGAAAGCCATGCCCGGCACCAAGGAAATCCGCTCCAAGATCGCCAGCGTCAAGAGCACGCAGAAGATCACCAAGGCGATGGAGATGGTCGCGGCGAGCAAGATGCGCCGGGCGCAGGAACGCATGCGCGCCGCCAGGCCGTATGCCGCAAAAATGCGCTCGCTGCTCAGTCACCTCGCCCAAGCGAACCCGGACTACCGTCATCCGTTCCTGCTCGAGCGCGAGGTCAAGGCGGTCGGCATCATCGTGATCTCGACCGATCGCGGGCTTGCCGGCGGACTCAACGCTAACGTGTTCAAGAGCGTGCTGCTGCTGGCGCGCGAATGGCAGTCCAAGGGCGCTACGTTAAGTCTCTGCGTGCTCGGCAACAAGGGCCTGGCGTTCTTCCGCCGGCTCGGCATGCCGATCCTGGGCGGCATCGGCGGCCTTGGCGACCGGCCGCACGTCAAGGACCTGATTGGCACGGTCAAGGTCATGCTCGATGCCTACCGTGATGGCACGACCGATCGCGTGTTCCTGGTCAACGCGCAGTTCATCAATACGATGACGCAGAAGCCGACCGCGCTGCAGCTGCTGCCGGCGCAGCCGGCCGCCGAGCAGGGCGACGATCTGCAGGAGCATTGGGACTACATCTACGAGCCGAGCGCTTCGGCGATTCTCGACGGCCTGCTGATGCGCTACGTCGAGTCGCAGGTCTACCAGGGAGCGGTCGAGACCGTTGCCTCGGAGATGGCCGCGCGCATGGTGGCGATGAAGAGCGCCTCGGACAACGCCGGCACGATCATCGACGAGCTGCAGCTGGTCTATAACAAGGCCCGGCAGGCGGCGATCACCAAGGAGCTGGCCGAGATCGTGGGCGGCGCGGCCGCAGTCTAGAAGTTTGAGGTAAGGGAAGGGAACATGGCGACAGCGAATGTGACCATCGGCAAGATCACGCAGATCATCGGTGCGGTCATCGACGTGGAATTTCCGCGCGAGTCGGTGCCGAATATCTACGAGGCGCTCAAGCTCAAGGATGTCGACCTGACGCTCGAGGTGCAGCAGCAGCTTGGCGACGGCATCGTGCGCACGATCGCGATGGGTGCTTCCGAGGGACTCAAGCGCGGCCTGGCCGTCGAGACCACCGGTGCGCCGATCTCGGTGCCGGTCGGTGCCGGCACGCTCGGGCGCATCATGGACGTGCTCGGCAAGCCGCAGGACAACCGCGGCCCGGTCGAGACCAAGGAGTACCTGCCGATCCACCGTCCCGCGCCCGCCTATGACGAGCAGGCTGGCGGACAGGACCTGCTGGTCACGGGCATCAAGGTCATCGACCTGCTGGTGCCGTTCGCCAAGGGCGGCAAGGTCGGACTGTTCGGCGGCGCCGGCGTCGGCAAGACCGTCAACATGCTCGAGCTCATCAACAACATCGCCAAGCAGTATTCGGGTCTGTCGGTGTTCGCGGGGGTCGGCGAGCGTACGCGCGAAGGCAACGATTTCTATCACGAGATGATCGAGTCCGGCGTCATCGACAAGGACCATCTCGAGAACTCCAAGGTCGCGATGGTCTACGGCCAGATGAACGAGCCGCCGGGCAACCGCCTGCGCGTCGGGCTCACGGGCCTGACGATGGCCGAGTATTTTCGCGATGAAAAGCAGGCCAGCGGCCGTGGCCGCGATGTGCTGTTCTTCGTCGACAACATCTATCGCTACACGCTCGCGGGCACCGAAGTCTCGGCGCTGCTCGGCCGCATGCCCTCGGCGGTCGGCTACCAACCGACGCTGGCCGAAGAAATGGGTGTACTGCAGGAGCGCATCACTTCCACCAAGACCGGCTCGATCACCTCGATCCAGGCCGTGTACGTGCCCGCGGACGACTTGACCGATCCGTCGCCGGCGACGACATTCGCTCACCTCGATGCGACGGTCGTGCTCTCGCGTCAGATCGCCTCCCTCGGCATCTATCCGGCGGTCGATCCGCTCGACTCCACCAGCCGCCAGCTCGATCCGCTCGTGGTCGGTGAGGAGCACTACAACACCGCGCGCGGCGTACAGGCGCTGTTGCAGCGCTACAAGGAGCTGCAGGACATCATCGCGATCCTCGGCATGGACGAGCTCTCGGAGCAGGACAAGCTCACCGTCTATCGCGCGCGCAAGATCCAGCGCTTCCTGTCGCAGCCGTTCAACGTCGCCAAGGTGTTCACGGGCCAGGACGGCAAGATCGTCCCGCTCAAGGACACCATCCGTGGTTTCCAGGGCATCATCAACGGCGAGTACGACTCCCTGCCCGAGCAGGCCTTCTACATGGTCGGCACCATCGAGGAAGCGGTCGAGAAGGCGAACGCCGACAAGGCCAAGACGCAGCAGTAATGGATACGATCCACGTCGACATCGTCAGCGCCGAGGGCGAGATCTTTTCGGGTCCCGCCAGCATGGTGTTCCTGCCCGCGTCCGAGGGCGACATCGGCGTGACGCCGCGCCACGCGCCGTTGCTGACGCTGCTGCGGCCCGGCGAGGTACGCGTGCGCACGCCGGAGGGCGAGGAGCAGCATTTCTTCGTTGGTGGCGGAGCGCTCGAGGTGCAGCCGAAGAAGGTCACGGTGCTGGCCGACACGGCGGTGCGTGCCAAGGATCTCGACGAGGCGGCGGCAGTTGCAGCGCGCCAGCGGGCCGAGGATGTGCTGTCGGGACATATCGACAAGGTCACGCAGGCCGAGGCGATGGCCGAACTGGCGCGAGCGGTGGCACAGATCAGAATGATCCAGAGGCTCCGCAAACCCAAGGGTTGACGTTTGAGCCTCTGCTGGAGTCGGCCGACCTCGAGGGAACACCATGAGCGCGGCGACAGTTCTGAGCAGTCGATCACACTTTGCGGAAGCCGCGCGTCCGCGAGTCGTGTTGCAGCGGCGCTGCCGTGTCGCGGCTCGCTCAACTGCTACAATTTGACCGATGCCCCGCAAGGACCCAAGGCGCGCGTCAAAGGCCGCGACCAAGCCAAAGCAAAAGACGGCAGCCGCCGAACGCGTCCCCAAGGTTGGACCGCTGTCGGTCGTCATTCTCGCCGCGGGCCGCGGCACGCGCATGAAGTCCGACCTGCCCAAGGTGCTGCAGCCGCTCGCCGGCGCGCCCCTGCTGGCCCATGTGCTCGACATCGCAGCTCAGCTCACTCCGGCCACGACGCATGTCGTCTACGGCCACGGCGCCGAACTGGTGCGCGATCGCTTCGTCAAGGCACCGGTGCAGTGGGCGTTGCAGTCTGAACAGCGGGGCACGGGCCACGCGCTGCAGCAGGCCATGCCCGCCATACCCGATGGGCACCGGGTACTGGTGCTTTACGGCGATGTGCCGCTGCTGCGGCTGGAGACGTTGCAGCGGCTGGTGGACGCCGCTGGCGACCGGGCCGTCGCGCTGCTGACCGCTTCGCCGCCTGACGCCGCCGGCTACGGCCGCATCGTCCGCAACGCCCGCGGTGCCGTGCAACGCATCGTCGAGCATGCCGACGCCAGCGCGCGGGAACGCTCGATCCATGAGATCAACAGCGGCGTACTGATCGCACCGGCCGGCGCGCTGCGCCAGTGGCTGGCGCAACTCAAGCCGCGCAACGCGCAACGCGAGCTTTACCTGACCGATATCGTCGCGCTGGCACTGCGATCGCGATTTCGGGTCACGGCGATCATGACCGACGATCCCGCCGAAGTGCAGGGCGTCAACGATCGTATGCAGCTGGCGGAGGTCGAAGCCGAATATCGGCGCCGGCGTGCACGCGCGCTCATGCAGGCGGGCGCCACGTTGGTCGATCCGGCACGCCTGGATGTTCGCGGTGAGGTCACCGTCGGGCGCGACGTGATGCTCGATGTCAACGTGGTACTTCATGGACCGGTACATCTGGCAGATCGCGTTCGCATCGGGCCAAACTGCGTGATCGACAACGCCAGCATCGGGCCGGACACGATTCTGCATGCCAACTGCGTGGTGCAGAACGCGCGCATCGGCGCGCATTGCCGGATCGGTCCGTTCACGCGCGTGCGGCCGGAAACCCAACTCGCCGCCGGCGTGCACCTGGGCAACTTCGTCGAGGTCAAGAACAGCGTCATCGGTGCGGGCAGCAAAGCCAATCATCTGACTTACATCGGTGACAGCGAGGTCGGCAGCGGTGTCAATGTGGGCGCGGGCACCATCACCTGCAATTACGACGGCGCCAACAAGTGGCGCACCGAGATCGGCGATGGCGCTTTCATCGGATCCGGCGCGATGCTGGTGGCGCCGGTAAAGGTCGGCGAGGGCGCGACCATCGGCGCCGGTTCGACCATCACCAGCGATGCGCCCGCCGGCAAACTGACCCTGGCGCGCGGGCGCCAGGTGACGATCGAACAGTGGCAGCGACCGGTAAAGAATCCGCGCAAGGCATGACAGGAGCGGCGCCGATATGTGCGGAATAGTCGGAGGCGTCGCCGATCGCAACCTCGTGCCGGTGCTGCTCGAAGGCCTGAAGCGGCTCGAATATCGTGGCTATGATTCCGCGGGCATCGCGGTAATCAATGGCGATGGCCATCTGCGGCGCTTGCGCACGGTCGGCAAGGTGCGCGTACTGGAGCAGGCGCTGGCGGAAATGCCGATTCAGGGAAAGATTGGCGTCGCACATACACGCTGGGCCACGCACGGCGTGCCGAGCGAACGCAATGCGCACCCGCATCTGTCGCGCGACGGGCTGGCGATCGTGCACAACGGTATCATCGAAAACTACGAGGAGCTGCGCGAAGATCTAAAGGCGGTTGGTTACCAGTTCACCTCGGAGACCGACACCGAGGTGGTGGCGCACCGCGTGCATTTCCATCTCGAGAAGCTCGGCGACCTGTTCAAGGCGGTTCGCGCCACGGTGGCCGAGCTCGAGGGCGCCTATGCTCTGGCCGTGATCAGCGAGAAGGATCCCGAACGATTGATCGCGGCCCGGGTGGGTTGTCCCGTGGTCCTGGGACTCGGAGTGGGCGAGAGCTTCGTCGCCTCCGACGTGGCCGCGCTGCTGCCGGTCACACGCCGGTTCATGTTTCTGGATGAGGGCGATGTCGCCGAGATCCGGCGCAGCGGCGTGCGCGTGATCGATCGCGAAGGCAACAGCGCTGATCGACCGATCGCGGAGAGCGAGCTGACCGCGGACGCTGCCGAGAAAGGTCAGTACCGCCACTTCATGCTCAAGGAGATCTACGAGCAGCCGCGCGCGGTCGCCAATACGCTGCAGGAGCGTGTGGCCAACGGACGGCTGCTCGAAGCCGCCTTCGGGCCCGCGGCCACCGCCGTATTCAATCGCGTCGAGGCCGTGCACATCGTGGCCTGCGGCACCAGCTATCACGCCGGACTGGTGGCACGCTATTTCATCGAGCAGATCTGCCGAATCTCCTGCCGCGCCGAGATTGCGAGCGAGTATCGCTACCGCAGCCCCGTGGTGTCGAAGAACACCCTGTTCGTCGTGATCTCGCAATCGGGCGAGACCGCCGATACGCTCGCGGCACTGCGGATGGCGCGCCAGAACGGCTATCTGTCGACGCTGGCCGTCTGCAACTCACCCGAAAGCTCGCTGGTGCGGGAATCCGAGCTCGTGATGCTCACTCGCGCGGGGCCTGAGATCGGCGTCGCATCGACCAAGGCATTCACCACCCAGCTCGTGGCGCTCGCCATGCTGGGGGTGGCTCTGGCGCGTCACAACAAGGGCGGTGACCCCGAGCGGGAGCGCAGTCTCGTGACACGGTTGATCGAGCTGCCGGCGCTGCTCGAGAAGACCCTGGAGCTGAACCCGGTCGTGCATCGCATGGCGCTGCACTTCGCCGACAAGCGTCACGCGCTGTTCCTGGGCCGCGGCGCGATGCATGCGATCGCAATGGAAGGCGCTCTCAAGCTCAAGGAGATCTCGTACATCCACGCCGAGGCCTATGCGGCCGGCGAGCTCAAGCACGGTCCGCTGGCATTGGTGGATGCCGATATGCCGGTTGTGGCAGTGGCGCCCAACAACGACCTGCTCGACAAACTCAAGTCCAATCTCATGGAAGTGCGTGCCCGCGGCGGCGTGCTGTACGTGTTCGCCGATCCGGACTCCGGCGTCGAATCCAGCGACGGCGTGCATGTCATCTACATGCCCAAGCACGTGACGGACTTCCAGGCACCCGTCATCTATACGGTTCCGCTGCAGCTGCTGGCCTATCACGTGGCGATTCTCAAGGGCACCGACGTCGATCAGCCGCGAAATCTAGCGAAGAGCGTGACGGTGGAGTAAGCGGCAGTTGGAGAAGATGGGGGACCGAAGCATCGGACCCATATCACTTTGCGGGCGCGCCAATGAGTGTTAGCAACACTGATGGTGCCTCATCGCTCATTGACTCAAATTGAAGATCAGTACTCGCGGCGTTCACAAATCTTGTCAATCTATCCGCTGCCGCAAATCGCCAAATCTGATAGGTTCGCAAACTGCAAACGATGCCGCGGCGATCTACTGTTCACTGATCGAATCCTGCAAGGCGAACAAGGTCAATCCGGGCGCCCTCAGCATTGATCTCGGGCGTCAGGCATGCAGTGTTCCCTAACCGCTGGGGCGAGAAGATGTGCGCAGCTTCGTGCTACCACCCGTCTGCTGCACCGGCGATTTGCTTCCAACCTTATTTGTCGCCATACCGACTTGACGGGCTTTGCTATGCGCCATCTGCTTTCACTGCCGGTCATCGGACTCGCCACTGTATTGTCGGGATGCGGCGGAAGTAGTTCGGAACCATCTTCCATTACCGTACCACTGACCTATTCGATCGGCGGCAGCATCGCGGGTCTTTCCGGAACGATCGTCCTGCAGAACAACGGTGGCGACAACCTCTCCCTATCGAGCAATGGTCCCTTCGCTTTTGATGTTACGTTGCAACCGAACTCTCCGTATCACGTAATCGTCGCCACGCAACCGTCCAACCAGGTCTGCTCGGTCAGCAACGGGAGCGGTACGGCCAGTGCCTCGGTCACGAATGTCACAGTCGTGTGCAGCTTGAGCTCGACTGCCACTGATATATGGACGTGGGTTGGTGGCGCAGACTACGTGAATGCCCCCGGCGTCTATGGCACAAAGGGCACCGGGGCGGCGAACGACGCGCCCGGCGCGCGCCGGCAGCCCATCGCATGGACCGATGCCGCCGGTAATTTCTGGCTGTTCGGCGGCAACAGTGTGGGCAATGTCGCCATGCTCAATGATCTGTGGGAGTACAGCCCCTCTGCGGGACAGTGGGTATGGCAAGGCGGCTCTGACATGGTGGGCGCCGCAGCCTCATACGGTTCGCAAGGCGCGCCGGCTGCCAGCAATAATCCCGGTGCGCGCGAAGGCGCCGCAAATTGGACCGATGCAGCGGGCAATCTCTGGCTGTTCGGCGGCGACGGTCTTGCTGGTCAGAACTGGGAGGAATTCAACGACCTCTGGAGCTACAACCCGACCACCGGACTGTGGACCTGGGTCGGGGGCTCGAACACTGCGGCCAACGCAGGCAGCTACGGCACACCGGGTGTCCCCGCCGCGAGCAATCTGCCGCCGGCGCGTACCGATGCGATCAGCTGGGTGGACAGCGCCGGGGTCTTCTGGCTGTTTGGCGGGACGCAGCTCAATTCGAATGGCACCTATCTCGCTGTATTCAACGACCTCTGGAGCTACAACCCGACCACCGGGCTGTGGACCTGGGTCGGCGGCGGGAGTACGCCCAATGCCACGGGCGTGTACGGCACGCAGGGGACCGCGGCCGCCGCTAACGTGCCTGGTGCCCGTATGGGTAGCAGCACTTGGTTGGACGGCAGCGGCAATGTCTGGCTGTTCGGTGGTTTGGGTCTTAACGTAAGCGGCCTGGCTCAGGAATACAACGACCTGTGGGAGTACAGCCCTGGCAGCGACCAATGGACTTGGGTCGGCGGCTCCGATGGGGCGAATGCCGCGGGTTTATATGGCACACAGCGCGCGGGCGCAGCTGGCAACGGCCCGGGGGCGCGCGTCTCGGCTGTGTCGTGGATAGATCACTCCGGAAATTTTTGGCTATTCGGGGGTTACGGGTATGCCCAGGGCGACAATGTCGGAAATCTGAACGATCTGTGGGAGTACAACCTCGGCGCCGGTGTGTGGACCTGGGTCGGCGGCTCCTCGTCCACATCGGCACCTGGGACCTACGGTACGCAGGGCATTCCCTCCATCAGTAACGTGCCCGGCGCGCGCGAACAGGCGGTCGGCTGGCGCAATACCAGCGGCAAATTCTGGCTGTTCGGCGGCTTCGGCTTCGATTCATCCGGCGTGGAAGACGATCTGAATGACCTGTGGAGCTTCTCGCAGAGCCCCTGAGGTCCCCACACCGCGATGGGGTCTATAAGTGAGAGAAATGCCATGAAAGGGAGATCGAGCAAACCCGTACTCACACTGGGCGCTGCGGTACGGGGTGT
>DASYNV010000177.1:0-13872 GCA_036008365.1 Steroidobacteraceae bacterium
GCGGGGTCGCTGTGCAGCGTCAGCGACGCCAAGCGACTCGACAGATTGACGATGCGAGCGGCCGGCGCGGCGCGCAGCAGCGGCAGGAACGCCCTGGTCACCGCGATGGTACCGAAGAAATTGACCTCGAAGGTTCGATGCCAGACCTCGAGCGACTGTGCCGAGGGCGGCTTGGAATGATCGTCGAGCAGCACACCGGCGTTGTTGATGAGCACGTCCAGCGCCCGGTGCCGCACGGCGACCTCGGCGGTGGCCTTGGCGATACTCGGCCCGGAGGCGACGTCGAGTAGCAGCGTGTCGGCCTTCACGCCCTGCTGGCGCAGCTTCGCGGCGGCGGCCGCGCCGGCCTCGGCATCGCGCGCGCCGAGCAGCACCTCGAAGCCGAGCTGTCCCAACTGACGTGCGGTCTCGAGACCTAGCCCGCGGTTGGCGCCGCTGATCAGTGCGAGTTTGCTCACGAAGTCTCTCCCTGCAGGGGCAGCAGCACCTCTGGTGCACGCCGGCTGCGCGCGATCCTGCGAACGACAAGAAAAAACACCGGCGTCAGCAACAGGCCGAAGAAGGTCACACCGAGCATTCCTGAGAACACCGCGACGCCCATGGCCTTGCGCATCTCGGCGCCGGCCCCGTGCGACAGCACCAGCGGCACAACGCCCATCACGAATGCGAGCGAGGTCATCAGGATCGGCCGCAGCCGCAGGCGGCAGGCATCGAGCACGGCCTGCCAGGTGCTCTCGCCGGCGGCCTCGCGATCCTTGGCGAACTCGACGATCAGGATCGCGTTCTTGCAGGCGAGTCCCACCAGCACGATAAGACCGATCTGCGTGAAGATGTTGTTGTCGCCGCCGACGATCTGTACGCCGAGAATCGCGCTGAACAGACACATCGGCACGATTAGGATCACGACCAACGGCAGGCTCAGCGACTCGTACAGCGCCGCGAGCACGATGAACACCAGCAGCACCACCAGCGGAAACACGTAGACCATGGTGTTGCCGGCCAGGATCTGCTGATAAGTCAGCTCGGTCCACTCGTACTTCATGCCGTTCGGCAGTTCCTGCAGCGCGATCTGCTCCATGGCCTTCTGCGCCTGACCCGTGCTGTAGCCCGGGGCCGGTCCACCGTTGATGTCGGCCGAGGCATAGCCGTTGTAGTGCATGACGCGATCGGGACCCGATGATTCATGCACCGTGACGAAGCTGCCGAGCGGAATCATGTCGCCGTGCGCATTGCGCGTCTTGAGCCGACCGATGTCCTCGAGCTGCAGCCGGAAACCGGGCTCCCCCTGGGCATTGACCTGGTAAGTGCGGCCGAAGCGGTTGAAGTCGTTGACGTAGAGCGCGCCGAGGTACACCTGCATGGTGTCGTAGAGGTCCTGCAGCGACACGCCGTCGACCTTGGCCTTCTCGCGATCGACATCGACCTGGATCTGCGGCACGTTGACCTGGTAGCCCGAGAACACGGCCGCGAGCTCGGGTCGCTGGCGCGCTTTCGCGATCAGGTTCTGGGTCTGCCGATAGAGCTCATCGGGGCCGAGATTGCCGCGATCCTCGATCTCCATCTTGAAGCCGCCAATGGTGCCGAGTCCCTGCACGGGCGGCGGCGGGAATACGGCGATGTAGGCATCCTGAATGCGGCTGTACTGGGCGCGCAGCGCCTGCGCGATCGCGCCCGCAGCCAGCGACGGCTTGTCGCGCTGCTCGAATGGCTTGAGCGGCGTGAAGGCGATGCCGGAATTCGGCGCATTGGTGAAGCCGTTGATCGAAAGACCCGGGAACGCCGGCACCGATTCCACTCCGGGAGTCGCGAGCGCTTCGCGGCTCATGCGGCCGATGACTGCCTCGGTGCGATCCAGCGTCGCGGCATCCGGCAGCTGCGCATAGGCCACGAGGTACTGCTTGTCCTGCGCCGGCACGAAGCCGGTCGGCGTGTGCGCAAACCCGAGCCAGGTCAGTGCGATCAGGCCACCGTAGACGAACAGCGCGATCGAGCTCGCGCGCAGCAAGTGCGTGACCGCGCCCACGTAGCCATGGCTGGCGCGTGAGAACAGGCGATTGAACGGGCGGAAGAACCAGCCGAGCGCGCGATTGAGCACGCGCGTGACCGCATCCGGCGGCGCATCGTGCGACTTGAGCAGCAGCGCCGAGAGCGCCGGCGACAGGCTCAGCGAATTGAAGGCCGAGATCACCGTGCTGATTGCGATCGTGAGCGCGAACTGCTTGAAGAACTGTCCCGACAGCCCGCTGATGAAGGCCGTGGGCACGAACACCGAACACAGCACCAGCGCGGTGGCGATGATGGGGCCGGTCACCTCTTTCATCGCCTGCCGCGTCGCGGCCATGGGCGCGAGCCCGTTGCTGATGTTGCGCTCGACGTTCTCGACCACCACGATGGCATCATCGACCACGATGCCGATCGCGAGCACCAGGCCGAACAGCGACAGCGCATTGAGGCCGAAGCCGAACAGGTACATGACGCCAAAGGTGCCGATCAGCGACACCGGCACCGCGAGCAGCGGGATGATCGAGGCTCGCCAGGTCTGCAGGAACACGATCACGACGATCACGACCAGCAGGATCGCTTCGAGCAGTGTGTGGGCGACAGCCCTGATCGAACCGCGCACGAACACGGTCGGATCGTAGGCGACGTCGTAGTCGATGCCCTCAGGGAAGCTCTTCTTGAGCTCGGCCATCTTGGCGCGCACGGCGTCCGAAATGGCAATCGCGTTGCTGCCCGGGCGCTGGAAGATCGGAATCGCGACCGCGGTGCGGTTGTCGAGCATCGCGCGCAGCGCATAGTTGTCCGAGCCGAGCTCGACACGCGCAACATCGCGCAGGTGCACGATGGCGCCGTCGTCGCCGGTCTTGACGATGATGCTCTCGAAATCGCTCTCATCGACCAGCCGGCCCTTGGTATTGATGGCGAGCTGGAAGTTGGCGGCGTTGGCCACCGGCGGTGCGCCGAGCTGCCCGGCCGCGACCTGCACGTTCTGCTCGCGGATCGCGGCGACGACATCGCCCGCGGTCATGGCGCGCGCGGCGATCTTTTCCGGGTCGAGCCAGATGCGCATCGAGTAGTCGCCACCGCCGAAACGCTGCACGTCGCCGATGCCGTCCAGACGCGAGAGCTCATCCTTGATGCGCAGCGCGACGAAGTTCGCCAGGTACGTCTGGTCGTAGCGGCCATCGGGCGAGTAGACGAACACCGCCAGCGTGATGTCGGGCGAGGCTTTGTTGGTGGTCACACCGAGCCGCTGCACTTCCTGCGGCAGTTTCGGCAGCGCCTGTGACACGCGGTTCTGCACCTGCACCTGGGCTTTGTCGACATCGGTGCCGAGCTTGAACGTGATCGTCAGCGTCATTGCGCCGTCGGAGGTCGCCTGCGAGTACTGATAGAGCATGTCCTCGACGCCGGTGATCGACTGCTCGAGGGGCGAGGCGACCGTCTCGGCGATGGTGCTCGGGCTGGCGCCCGGATAGCTGGCATGCACGACCACGGTCGGCGGCACCACTTCCGGGTATTCGCTGATCGGCAATTTCGGCAGCGCGATCAGGCCGGCCAGCAGGATGATGGCCGACAGCATCGCCGCGAATACCGGCCGTTCGATGAAGAAGCGCGAGATATTCATAATTGCTTTTGCTTCAGTGCGCCTGTGCCCCGGTATAGACGAGCCGTACGGTCGATCGACCGCCGCCGGGGGCGCTGACTGAGGCGGTCGTCGGGCCGCTCGCGGGTGCGGGCGCTGACCCAGGCCCATCGGCGGCGACCTGATCGAGACCGGCGCGCTGGCTGTCCATGCTCAGGCGCGAGGCTCGCACCTTGATGCCGGGCATCACATGCTGCAGACCGTTGACCACGATCACATCGTTGGCGCTGAGGCCCTGCTCCACGACGCGCAAGCCATCGACATCGGGACCGAGCTCGACCAGGCGGTATTCGAGCGAATTGTCGCTCTTGAGGACCAGCACGTACTTCTTGCCAAGATCGGTGCCGATCGCGCGCTCGTCGATCAGCACGGCGTCATAGGCATCGCGGCTCACGAGCTTGATGCGCGCGAACAGCCCGGGAGTGAAATGCCCGTCCCTGTTGTCAAACACCGCGCGCGCGCGAATCGTGCCGGAGCGCGGATCCACCTGGTTGTCGAGGAAGTCCAGATGGCCCTCGTGCGGGTAGCCGGCCTCGCCGGCGAGTCCCAGATACACCGGGCTGCCCGTATTGGCGCCGCGCGCCCGGCCCGCCGGCTCGGCATGCGCCTGACCGTCCGCCGCTTCGGGCGCAACCTGGCGCGCGAACTTCATGTACGTCGCCTCGTCGGTGTCGAAGTAGGCGTAGATCGGATCGTCCGACACCACGTTGGTGAGCACGTCGGCGCTCGAGACCAGATTGCCGGGCGTGATGATGGCGCGCGACACGCGGCCGTCGATCGGCGAGCGCACGTGCGTGAATTCGAGATTGAGCCGGGCCGCATCGAGTTGCGCGCGAATCGAGGCGACATCGGCCTCGGCTTCGGTCTGGGCCGAGCTGAGCTGCTCGAACTCCTCCCGGGCGATGGCGTTTTGCGTCCAGAGCCGGTCGGCGCGCGCGCGTCCCGCGTTCGCGAACTCGAGCTTGGACTGACTGCGCTTGAGCTCGGCGCTGAGCCGGTCGACCTCGAGCTGGAAGGGCCGCGGATCGACCTGGAACAGCAGCTGGTCGCGCTTGACCCGCGCGCCCTCGACAAACTGCGCGCGGTCGATGAAACCGCTCACGCGCGCATGCACGGCGACCACATCGACCGCCTGCAGTGTGCCGGTCAGCTCCTGGAAATGGTGCAGAGGCCGCGCGATGACCTGGGCGGCCGTGATCTCGGGGGCCGCGCTGGGGGCGGCGGCGCCTGCTTGAGAGCGGCCACATCCGGGCAGTAGGCTGATGCTCGCCAGGAGAGCGGCGGCCGATAGTCCAACGAAGATTCTAGGTGACATAATCCAAGCTCCCACCGTGATCGCGACGCTAACCGGTTGTTCCACTTGACTCAGGCCTGTAACAGGACCATGCTGGAAACGTAAGTTACCGGTCAGTAACGTGATAAACGTTACCAATGGGTAACTTCAGTGTCAACCGGGGCTAGGATATGAGTACATACAAAAGCGAAGCGCGGGATGATCCGCACGCGGCGACCACCGCGCGCCCCCGCGTTCGTGACCGCATTTTCGAGACCGCGTGCGAGCTGTTCTATCGCCACGGCATCCGCGCCGTCGGTGTCGATGCCATCGCCTGCGAGGCCGGCACGAACAAGATGAGCTTCTACCGCAGCTTCGCCTCCAAGGACGAGCTGGTGGCAGAGTACCTGCGCGATCGGCAGCGCGAATTCTGGACCTGGTGGAACGATGCGATCGCGCCGCATGCCGGCAATCCCCGGCGGCAGATCGAGGCGCTGTTCGAATCGCACCTGGCGCACGTCGAGGAAAGCGATTGTCGCGGCTGCGCGCTCGGCAACGCCGCCGTCGAGATATCGGACGACAACGACGCCCTCAGCACACTGGTCAGAGACTACAAGCAGCGCATCCGGCATGAGTTGCACAAGATGGCGCGTGCCATGGGCGCGCGCGATGCCGATGCGCTCGGTGATTCGCTGATGCTGCTCATGGATGGCAGCTACTTCACGCGACTGGTGTTCCCGGGCGACAGCGGCCCGGTGAGGTCATTGATGGGCGCCGTACGCGCCTTGATCGACGGTCATACGCGTTGAGTCGCGCCGGGCAGGCTGCTACGCCGAGATCTTCAGGAACGCCTCGCAGCTCGCGCGTGCGGCATCGGCATCCGGAATCTTGACGCAGATCTCCTGCATGCGGGCATGCAGCGACTGCAGCACGCCATCATGCGCGCCCTTGGCCGCATCGTTCCAGGCACGCAGCTCGTGATCGAGCTTCTCGAGGCGAACGCGCGCGCGCCGATAAATGCGATCGGGTCCGTCGAGCTCGCTGAGCACCGAGGTGCCGGCATCGGTGATGCGCTGGGTGTCCTTCGGCGCCATGCGCAGTAACCCGCTCACGTAGAGCTGTCCCCACTGGAAGCGCGTCGCCGCGCCCTGCGACTCGCGGTACGCCTCGTCGAGCAGCGTCAGCGCCTCGTCCTTGCGGCCCATCTTTTCCGCGATTTCCGCCAGATCCGCCTTGTAGTAATAGGGCGCGCTCGCGCGCGCAATCTCCGCGTGCGCAATCTCGTAGGCGGCCGAATAGTCGCCGATGTCCTCGAGAATATCGAGCGAGGCATTGACCAGTCCCGAACGCACGAATGGGTTCTGCTCCGCGGCCAGGGCCGCATCGATGCGCTGATGCGCGGCCGCGACCGCCTCTTTGGGCAGAGCGGCCTTCGGCTTGCCCAGATCCTTGAGCGCGCGCAGCTCGGCGTCGATGAAGCCGAGCTGATCGGCCAGCACGTAGCGCTTGTCATTGGCGGCGGCGTTCATGATGCCGGCGTAGCGGTCGCGCAGCTGATCCGGCAGCGCGCCGCCGCGCACGCGTACCGCCTTGAAAAAGTTGTCGTCGAGAATGGCGAGCGCATCGGCACTGCTGAGTGCGAGTTCCGGCTGCGACAGCACCTGCTGCACCTGATCCTGCAGTCCCGCGAGCAGCGCCGAGGGCTGCGCATGCGGCTGATCGAGCGCCTCGCTTGCGGCGTTCGCCGCGTAGTAGGCGGCATAGATGCCCAGCGAAGCCCGCTCGAGCGACGCGTCACGCGGACATTGGTTGCCGGCGGCTGCCAGGGCACTCGCCTGGCTGGCGAAGCTCGACGCCTCGAGCGTATCGAGCTCCCAGGAGTTGTAGGCCAGACGACGGCACTCCTCGAGGCTCAGAGTCTTGCCGCCGGCGGCCGCCTGCAGCAGCGCATCGACCGGCTGCACGTTCTCGAGCGCCACATCGAGCGCGGCGGCGTATTGCGCCACGTCACGGCCCGCGCCGAGGCGCATGATCTCGTGCCGATCCGGATCGAAGATGATCAGGGTCGGATAGCCCTGAATGTGGAAAGTCTCGCCCCAGCGCTGTGCGCCATCGTCATCGCCGTCGAGGTAGACCGGCAGGAACAGCTTGGCTTTGGCGATGAAATCCGGCCGCGAGAACACGGTCGACTTGAGGGTATGACAGAACGGACACCATTCCGCGCCCCAATAGATCAGCACCGGACGGTTCTCGCGCTTGGCGACGATGAACGCGCCGTCGAGACTGCCGTCGAACCAGGCGATGTCGGGCGGTTCGTTGGCGTGCGTGGCATGGGAGGCATGCAGCGGCTGCGCTTTGTGGCAGCTGCCGAGCAGCAGCAGCAGCGCGAGCCAGGCCGATCGTCGGTACATGCCTAAAAGCCTCCACGACCGCCGCAGCGGCGTCAAGGAGAGGATAAAATACAGCTAACGTGCATCCCTCTTCGCGGCTGACATTACGGAGTGAGACCCATGCAGCTCTACTACGCCCCCGGCGCCTGTTCCCTGGCTTCGCACATTGCACTACAGGAGTCGGGACTGCCCTACCAGGCCGTGCGCGTGGACTTGGGCAGCAAGAAGACCAGCGATGGCGGCGACTACAACGCCATCAATCGCAAGGGATATGTGCCGGCTCTGCGGCTTCCGGGCGGCGAGGTGCTCACGGAGGGCACGGCGCTGCTGGCCTACATCGGCGAGCTGCAGCCGACCCGACAACTGATCGCAGCGCCCGGCACTCTCGAGAACTATCGTGTGCGCGAATGGCTGGGCTTCATCGGCACCGAGCTGCACAAGACCGTCAGTCCGCTCTTCAGCCCGAAGACGCCCGAGGCGGCGCGTCCGGTGATCATCGAGGCCTTCAAGGGCCGCCTGCGCTTCGTCGATGAGGCGCTGGCGCGCCGGCAGTTTCTGGTCGGCGAGCATTTCACGGTCGCCGACGCGTACCTGTTCACGCTGCTGAGCTGGGTCCCGGATCTCGGAATCCCACTCGGCGACTTTCCGAATCTGAAGGCCTTCTACCAGCGCATCGAGTCTCGTCCCGCGGTGCAGACCGTGCTCAAGACCGAGGGCGCAGCGCACTAGCGCCTGCGTGGCCGTCCGGTGCCGCGCGTAGGGGCGGCCTCGAGCGGATTCTCGGGCCAGGCGTGGCGCGGGTAGCGGCCACGCATCTCTTTGCGCACGGCGGCGTAGCTGCTGCGCCAGAATCCATCGAGATCGCGCGTGATCTGCAGCGGACGCTGCGCCGGCGACAGCAGCTTGAAAGCAACCGCCACGGCACCGCCGCCGATGCGCGGCGTGGCCGTCAGACCGAACACTTCCTGCAGCCGCACCGAAACGCAGGGCGCGTTGTCGTCGAGATAGTCGATGCGAACGTGCGAACCGGTCGGTACCACGAGCTCGCGCGGAGCCAGCGTCTCGAGCGCGCGCTGTTGCGCACTCGAGAGTCGCGCACTCAGGGCTTCGACCAGCGGCACGCGCGCGAGATGCTCGCGGCGCGTGACTCCCGGCAGCCAGCCGCTCAGCCATCGCTCGAGATCGGCTGCCAATGCCGCATCCTCGCTCGTGGGCCAGTCGTGCAGATCGTTGCGCGCCAGCGCGCGCACGAACTGCATGCGCGCCTGCAACGTGCGGCTGTCCCGATCCCAGGGCAATGCCGCCAGGCCGAGTTCGCGCACTCCGTCGAGCATGGCACTGACCGTGTCCGCACTGTCGGGCGGAGGGCGCGTCTGCTGCTCGAGCACCAGCGCTTCGAGCCGCCGCTCGCGCCGCCACAGCACCGCCCCGGCGCGCCCATCCCAACCACAACTCTCCTGCGTCACGATGCGCTCGGCAAACACCCGCTCGAGCGCTTCGCGCGATACCGGCACCGCCAGATCGATGCGCGCCTCGCGTTCGCGATCATCGAGCGCGGCCGCCACGATGAACGGCGCCCGTGCCAGCGAGTTCGCATGCGCAAAAGCCGCCCCGCGGCCATTGGCCAGCAGGTAGCGGCCCTGCGCGCCCTCGCGACGCTGACCGATGCGATCGGGGAAAGCGTGCGCCAGCAGTGAGCCGGCGTCTTCCTGATGGCTGCCATGTGCGCCGCGCGCCGTGTGCACGGCCGCCTCGAGCGAACGCGCCGTGCGTTGCACGCGCTCGAGTGCGGCACGCTCGAGCCCCAAACCGCCCGGTGCATCGAGCAGCTCGACCCGGGTCCGCAGGTCCGGATCGGCGGTCCGGTCACCGCTGCGCAGCAGGTCGCGCTCGGACAGCAGCGCGGCAAGGCGCGCGGCCAGAGTGAGCGCACGCGGGCCGGCCTCGCGCGCCGCCAGCAGCATGGCCCCGAGCCGTGGATGCACGGACAGACGGGCCATCGCGCGGCCGAGCGAGGTGAGACCCCGCGCTGAATCCAGCGCCCCCAGGCGCGCCAGCAGCGTTCGCGCCTGATCGAGCATCGGTGCCGGCGGAGTATCGAGCCAGTCGAGCCGGGCGGCATCGGAATCGCCCCAGCGCGCGAGCTCGAGCGCCAGCGGAGCGAGATCCGCCTCGAGAATCTCCGGCGTGGTCGCTGCGGCCAATGAGCCTTGCGCGCCCTCGCTCCAAAGACGGTAGCAGACGCCGGGTGCGATCCGTCCCGCGCGCCCGCGGCGCTGCTCGCTCGCTGCGCGTGAAATGCGCTCGAGTGCGAGCCGGTTCATGCCGCTGACGGGATCGAAGATCGATCGGCGAGCCAGCCCGCTATCGACCACGGCGGTCACGCCCGGAATGGTGAGGCTGGTTTCGGCGATGTTGGTCGCGAGCACGACCTTGCGCACGCCCGCGACGGTGTCCGCCAGTACCGTGTCCTGCGCGGCGCCCTTCATTTGCCCGTGCAGCGCCAGCACGCGCACCTTCGGCGGCAACGCGGCCTGCGACAGCGCGGTGTCGACCCGCGCGATCTCACCGGTCCCCGGCAGGAACACCAGCACATCGCCGGCCGATTCGTCGAGTGCTCGCAGCGCGGCGCGCGTGCTGCTCTCGACGAGCCGGCGCGCATCGTGCGCACCGTCGGCGCCGCTCCCCGGCAGCAGCGGTGCTGCGCGCCCGAGATAATGCAGCGTCACCGGAAAAGCGCGCGCCGGAACCTCGACCAGCGCGGCGTTGCCGAGCAGCTCGACCACGCGCTCGCCCGCGAGCGTCGCCGACATGATGATCAGACGGAAGGCGGCGCCCAATTGCCGCCGCGCGTCCAGGCTCAGCGCCAGCCCCAGATCGGCCTGCAGACTGCGCTCGTGGAATTCATCGAAGATCACGCACGCCACACCTTCGAGCGCCGGATCCTCCTGCAGCATCCGCGTCAACACGCCCTCGGTCACCACCTCGATGCGCGTCGCGCGCGAGACCCGCGTATCGAGTCGCATGCGATAGCCGACGGTCTGGCCGATTTCCTGCCCCAGCAGCGAGGCCATGCGCGCCGCGACCGCCCGGGCCGCGAGCCGGCGCGGTTCGAGCATCAGGATCCGGCCATCGCCGCGCCAGGCTTCGCCGAGCAGCGCCAGCGGCACGATGGTGCTCTTGCCGGTGCCGGTCGGGGCCGCCAGCACGGCGTCGCGATGCGCGCTGAGCGCCGCGCACAGCGCCGCCGCCACGGGATGCTCTCGCAGCGCCTGCGGTGTCAGCGGTTGAACCGCCGTCGCGCTCACGGGCGCGTCATTTGGCAAACAGCTCCTTGACGCCGCCGGAGATCAGCACCGAGATATCGAGCAGGATGCGCGGCAGCGCCAGGCCACCGGGCGAGGCCAGATACTTCGATTCCCAGAGCGGAGTGAATTTGGCCTTGTAGCGGCGCAGACCATCGAAATTGTAGAAGTGCTCGCCGTAGCGGAACACGAAGTTGCCGACCCGATGCCAGGCCGGTGCCAGCGGGTGGCGCTCGAGCCCGGCGAGCGGGGCCATGCCGAGATTGAGCCAATGATGCCCCTGCGCGCGGCCCCAGAGCATGAGCTCGACGAACAGAAAATCCATTGCGCCGCGCGGCGCATCGGCGCCGAAGCGCATCAGGTCGACGGCAATCTCCTCGCGATCGCCCGACACCCACAGGCTTGCGAACGCGACCGGCTCGTTGGCGCAGGTCACGACGGCCACGGGAAAGTGGCTGATGTAGTCCTCATCGAAGGCGCCGACCGAGAAGCTCTTTTCGGCGGCAGCTTTGTCTTCGAGCCAGGCGTCCGAGATCGCGCGCAGCTTCGGCAGCATCGAGGTTAATTCGTCGGGCGCCAGCACCCTGAAGCTCGCGCCATCGCGCTCGGCGCGACGCCGCTGTGTTCGCAGTTCAGCACGCGCGCTGCCTTCGAGCGAGAAATCGGTCAACTGCACCCGCGCCTCCTCCCCGAGCTTCATGACCGTGAGTCCGGCATCGATGTACAGCGGCAGTTGATCGGCGCTGACCTGGTAGAACACGGTCCAGCCGCCATGCAGATCCGACAGCTCGCGAAAGCGCCATACCAGCTCTTCCTGGCCGCTGCGCTCGCCGACCGGATCGCCGAGCGCCACCCAGCTGCGGCCGTGGATCTGGTACATCAGGAAGGCATCGCCGGCGGCACTGAACAGCAGCCGTTTGTCGCCGCTGAGCGCCGCATTGGCCTGCGCCTGCGAGCAACCGCAAATCAGCGCCCGGGCGCGCGACAGATCCTCCTGCGAGGCCACGCCCGGCTCGGGACGGGCCGGCCGCAGCAGATTCGCGGCCAGGAACGCCGCGGCGAGCAGCACTACCAGCAACGAGGCGCGCAGCATGCGCGGCGCGTCGGCTTCGAAGGCGAACGTCCACCACAACGAGTGTGAGTAGTCGACGTGTCGATAGGCGAAGAAGCCGATCCATACCGCGGTCGAGATCACGATCGCGAGACTCACGATCCACACCGGTGTAAAGCGCTGCGCCATGATCTCGGCCGGTCGGTAGAAGGCGCGACGCCCGAGCCTCAGGATCGCCATGACCAGCGCGAGGATCAGCATCTGCTCGATTTCGAGGCCGCGCAGCAGTGCGGCCAGCATGCCCGCGGCCAGCAGCCACAGGGTGAGCTGATAGGCCGCGGCCAGGCGCCGGAACAGTGCGCGCGACAGGATCAGCAGCGCCAGTCCGATTACGCTCGAGGCCAGGTGCGAGGCTTCGAGGACCACCAGCGGCAGCACGTCGCGCAGCACCGTCAGGCGCCGATCGATCGACGGCGTCGCACCTGTCACCAGCAGCGAAAAGCCCGCCACGAACACCAGCGCGCCGGTGACCTGCGGCACGATCGGCGAGATGTAGGCGGCGGCGAGCTGCTCGATGCGCGCGAAAGTCGAGTGCTGCGCCTTGAGTTCCTGGCCGCCGAACAGCACCGTGGCGGCCAGCAGTGGCAGCAGGTAGTAGACGGCTCGCCAGGCGAGCAACGAGCCGAGCAGCTGATCGGCGGGTACGCCGGGCAGCGCCAGCACCAGCAATGATTCGAACACACCGAGTCCGCCGGGCACATGGCTCACGACCGCCGCGGTCATCGCCGTCGAATAGGCACCGGCGAACACCAGCAGACTCACGTTGCTGCCCCGCGGCAGCAGCAGCCACAGCACCAGCGCCGAGATCGCCAGATCGATCACGGCCAGCGCGATCTGCGGCAGCGCGATCTGCGGGGTCGGAGCACGCAATCTCCAGCCGTGCACCTCGATGGCCTCGGGCCCAAGTATCGACCAGACTCCGTACAGCACCACCAGCAGCAGCAACACGATGCCGAGGCCGAAGACGATGTTGTGATTCATGTGCACGGCGTGCGAGCCCGAGTGCGGATCGGCAATGAACGATAGCCCCGCCAGCACGCCCAGACCGATGGCGGTGGTCACACCGCAGAACGCGGATACGGCTGCAACGTCGGCCGCGCTCAGGCCGGCCGAAGAATAGAGGCGGTAGCGCACCGCCGCACCGGTGAAGGCGGCGATCCCGAAGTTGTGACCGAAGGCGTAGGCAATGAACGAAGTGAACAGCGTCCGCCCGTAGGACACCACCTTGTTCAGGTAACGCAGCGCCAGCACATCGTAGAAACCTAGCAGGCCGTAGCTGACCGCCGTGCACAGCACGGCACCGGCCAGGGCGTCGCGCGAGATCGATTTGAGACTCGCAAGGACGTTGGAGAAGCGGAATTCCGCCAGCTCGTGCCTGAGGCCGAATCCGACCAGCACGAAAATGACCAGCGTGACCGTGGGCAGCAGCCAGCGCCGCCACAGCTCTCGAATTTCTTCAGCAGTTCGCGCCGTGTCCATGGGCCTAAATGCAGCGCTACGAGGGCGCACGCTCCGGCAACAGCGCCAGTGCGCAGGCGCACCAGCCGGCGATCAACGCCAGGCCACCGATCGGCGTCAGCACACCCAGCAGCCGCGGGGCGCCGGCCAGCAGCAGGTACAAGCTACCGCAGAACAATGTCACGCCGGTGAACACGAGCCAGCCCGAAACGGTGAGCCACGGTCGCGGCAGCCGGTCGGACAAGAGACCCAGCCCCATGAGCCCGAGTGCGTGAAAGAACTGAAAGTGCACGGCGGTCTGCAATACCTCGTAGCGATCGATGCTCAGATGCGCTTTGAGCGCATGCGCGCCGAGGGCGCCGATGATGGTGGCCAGCGCAAGCAACGCCGCTGCGAGCATACAGAAGCGTCGCGCCGTCGACTGCATCGGCGTCAGCGCGGCGGGCGGGACTTGCCGCGGGGCCTGCCTGCGGCGCCCGGCAGGCCTGGGTTCAGCGGCAATCCGGTGTGCTGGGTACGAAATGGCGCGCGCCGGCCGTAGCCGAGCTCGCCGGCACCTGGCGGTTGCCGGGCAGGCAGCAACTGGTGGCGGCCGCTGCCGATCAGATCGCTGCGGCCCATGCGCCACAGTGCCTCGCGCAGCAGCGGCCAGTTGTTCGGGTCGTGATAGCGCAGGAACGCCTTGTGCA
>DASYNV010000178.1:0-1851 GCA_036008365.1 Steroidobacteraceae bacterium
CCGCTGAAACTCGCGCGTGCGCTGCTGCAGGCGCTGGCCGTGATCCGGCGCCGGCGTCCGGCACTGGTGGTGGGTCTTGGCGGCTTTGTCGCCGGTCCTGGCGGCGTGGCGGCCTGGCTGCTGCGCCGGCCATTGCTGATCCACGAACAGAACGCGATCGCCGGCTTCACCAATCGCTGCCTGGCGCGACTCGCACGGCGTGTGCTCACGGCATTTCCGGGCAGTTTCCCGCCCGAGTTCGAGCCCGAAGTGATCGGCAATCCGGTGCGCGCCGAGATCGCGCTGCTGCCCGCCCCGCCACAGCGCTTTGCCGCGCGCGGTCCGGCCGTGCGCCTGCTGGTGCTCGGCGGCAGCCAGGGAGCCGCGCGGCTCAACGCCATCGTGCCGTTTGCACTGGCACGAGTGAGCACGGCGCTGAGTTTCGATGTGCGGCATCAGTCCGGCGCACGCTGGCTGGAGGTGGTACAGCGCAACTACGCCGAGGCCGGTGTCACGGCGCGGCTGCAGCCGTTCATTGACGACATGGCGGAAGCCTACGGCTGGGCGGACCTCGTGATCTGCCGCGCCGGCGCGCTGACGATTTCGGAGCTGACCGCGGCCGGTGTCGGCGCCATTCTGGTGCCGTTCCCGGCCGCGACCGACGATCATCAGACGCGTAATGCGGATTTCCTGGTGGGCGAAGGGGCGGCCATCATGATCGATGAGCGCCAGCTCAGCGCCGAGGGACTGGCCGATGAGCTCGCGGCGCTCTGCAGCGGCCGCGGCCGATTGATCGCGATGGCCGAGCGCGCCCGCTCGCTCGCCAAGCCGCGTGCCGCGCAGGCACTGGCCGATGCGTGCGTCGAGCTGATCCAACAGCAACGTAACGGAGTCGCAGCGTGAAGGCCAAGACTCCCCCGGCGGCGCGCCTGGCGGCTCGCGTCACCAACAGCGCGCGCATGCGCCGCATCGAGACCATCCATTTCGTCGGCATCGGCGGCAGCGGCATGGGCGGCATCGCCGAGGTGTTGCTCAATCTCGGTTACCGGGTGCAGGGCTCGGACCTCAGGCACAACGGCATCACCGAACGGCTCGAGGCGCTCGGTGCCGTGATCCACATCGGACACCGGGCGGCCAATGCCGACCGCGCCGATGTGGTCGTGGTGTCGAGCGCGGTCGCCGCCGACAACCCCGAAGTGCAAGTCGCGCTTGCGCGCCGCATACCGGTGGTGCCGCGCGCCGAGATGCTCGGCGAACTCATGCGCTTCCGCGAGTCGATCGCCGTAGCCGGTACGCACGGCAAGACCACGACCACGAGCCTGATCGCAAGCGTGCTGGCCGAAGGCGGCGAGGATCCGACCTTCGTCATCGGCGGCCGACTCAAGAGTACCGGCAGCAACGCGCGCCTGGGCGCCGGCCGGTATCTGGTGGCCGAGGCCGACGAAAGCGATGCCTCATTCATCCATCTGCAGCCCGTGATCGCGGTCGTAACCAACATCGATAACGATCATCTCGGCACTCACGGCGGCGACTTCGCCTTGCTCGAGCGCAGCTTCTTCGATTTCCTGCACAACCTGCCGTTCTACGGTCTCGCGGTGCTGTGCGGTGATGACGAGCACCTGCAGCGCATGCTCGCGCGCCTGGCGCGGCCGTTTCTGACCTACGGTCTGCGCGAGGGCGTCGACGTCCGCGCGATCGAGCTCCGGCCGTCGCGCTCGGGCACGCAGTTCCAGGTGCTGCGCCCCGATCATGCCGAGCCGCTGCCGGTGATGCTCAATCTCGCTGGCACGCACAACGTCCGCAACGCACTGGCCGCGATTGCCGTGGCCAGTGAACTGGGCGTCGCCGATGATGCCATCTGCCGCGCGCTGT
>DASYNV010000179.1:0-1544 GCA_036008365.1 Steroidobacteraceae bacterium
GCCGGCGCCGATGCCTTGGAAGAATTCCTGGCATCGCCGAAGACGGGCGGAAAGCGCGATTTCGAGTGTATCGACGGCGACCTAATGGCGCTGCCGATCCTCGGTATCGAAGAAGTGCTCGCCAGCAACGGCCATGTCTACGATTTTTCTGTCGATGGCGATGAGAACTTTATCGCGGGCATGGGTGGATTGTGCTGCCACAATACCGACGCGGACGTCGACGGATCGCATATCAGGACGCTGCTGCTGACCTTTTTCTATCGGCAGATACCACTGCTGATCGAGCGCGGGCACATCTACATTGCGCAGCCGCCGCTCTACAAGGTCAAGCGCGGCAAGCAGGAGACCTACGTCAAGGACGACAACGAGCTCAACGCGATGCTGCTCAACAGCGCGCTCGAGAACGCTGCGTTGTACGTCAACGCGGCTGCCGAGGCGCTGAGCGGTTCAGCGCTCGAGATGCTCGCGCGTCACTACATGGAAGTGCAGGCCATCACGCGCCGCTGGATGCGCCGCTACGACGAGCGGCTGCTCGAGCAGCTCGTGTATCTGCCGGCGGTCAGGTCGAGCGATCTCAAAAACGGCGAATTCATGCGCGAATGGATCCACTCGCTGGAGACGCAGCTCAATGCGCGCAGCGACGGGCGCTACAACTTCCGTGTCGAGCTGCGCTCGAGTGTCGACGGTCACGGACCACGCATCGTCGTGCGCAAGACCGAGCACGGTCTGGTCACCGAGAAGCTGCTGCATCGTGAATTCTTCGAATCGGCCGAATACCAGCGGATCGCCGAGCTCGCGCGCACGCTGACCGGGCTGATTGGTGCGGGTGCCTATGTGTCGCGGGGTAACGAGCGCGAGGACATCGGCTCGTTCAAGCAGGCCATCATCTGGCTGTTCGACCAGGCGCGCAAGGGACAGACGATCCAGCGCTACAAGGGCCTGGGGGAGATGAATCCCGAGCAGCTCTGGGAAACCACGATCAACCCGCAGACACGCCGGCTCTTGCAGGTGCGCATCGAGGACGCCGTGGCCGCCGATGAGATCTTCACCACGCTGATGGGCGATCAGGTCGAGCCGCGGCGCGAGTTCATCGAGAAGAACGCGCTGGCGGTGGCAAACCTCGACGTCTAGAGTAGCCATAGACTCGCAGCACCGGGGTTCGGATGTAATATCCGGCCAAGTGAAGCGGAGACCTGCATGCCGACGTCATTTACGCTCAATGGCCATCCGACCATCCTCGATGCCGATCCAACCATGCCGCTGCTGTGGGCGTTGCGCGAGGTTGCGGGGCTGACCGGCACCAAGTTCGGTTGCGGCATGGCACTGTGCGGTGCCTGCACCGTGCATCTCGATGGACAGCCGATCCGTTCCTGCTCGATGCCGTTGGCCGCCGTGGCCGGCAAGCGGGTCACGACGATCGAGGGCCTGCAGAGTAAACCGGCCAAGGCGGTACAGGCCGCCTGGATCAAGCTGCAGGTGCCGCAATGCGGCTACTGCCAGTCCGGGCAGATCATGTCCGCGACCGCATTGCTCGAGAGCAATGC
>DASYNV010000180.1:0-5614 GCA_036008365.1 Steroidobacteraceae bacterium
GTGGATTTGCCGCCCATATTCGGACCGGTGATCACCAGCATGCGCCGCGTCGCGTGCAGTGACAGGTCGTTGGGAACGAACGGCGTGTCGAGGAAACGCTCGACCACGGGATGGCGGCCGCCTTCGATCAACAGCCGGCTCTCGTCAATCAGCGTCGGCTCGCTCCAGCCGAGCGTGCTGGCACGTTCGGCCAGCGCGGCCAGCGCGTCGATCTGCGCGATCGCCGCGGCCGTTCGCTGCAGCGCCCCGAGCGCGGCCGTGAGTTCGCTCAGCAGCGCTTCGTAGAGTTCGCGTTCACGCGCCAGGGCGCGCCCGCGCGCGCCGAGTACCTGATCCTCGAATTGCTTGAGCTCCTGGGTTATGAAGCGCTCAGCCGATTTGACGGTCTGGCGGCGCAGATAGTCGCTCGGCACACGTTCGGCCTGCGCGCGCCCGACTTCGATAAAAAATCCCTGCACCCGGTTATAACCCAGCTTGAGGCTGGGGATGCCGCTGCGTTCGCGCTCGCGCTGCTCGAGCTCGGCCAGGAAGCCATCGGTATTGCCGGCGATCGCGCGCTGCCGATCGAGTTCGGCATCATGGCCGGCCGCAATCACGCCGCCATCGCGCAGAAAGTGCGCGGGTTCGGCGTCGATCGCAGCGCACAGCAGCGTGTGCTCATGCGGGTGCTCGCCGACTTCGGCATAGAGCTCGCCGAGCAGAGGTGAATCAAAACGCTCGAGCGCGCTGCGAATCGCGGGCAGGGCGGCCAATGAGCTGCGCAGCTGTACCAGATCGCGCGGCCGCGCCGAGCGCAGCGCCACGCGCGCCAGGATCCGCTCAAGATCGGCGATCGCGCTCAGACGCTCGCATAGCGGCTCGAAGCCGCGTGAGTCAGTCAGTGCCGCGACGGCCTGATACTGCCGCCGCAACTGGGCGTGCGCGCGCATGGGTCGCGCCAGCGCGCGGCGCAGCGCGCGCGAGCCCATGGCGGTGACGGTCGAGTCGATGACTGCGAACAGGGTCGCCTGCTCGTTGCCCGAGAGGCTGCGGTCGAGCTCGAGGTTGCGGCGCGTGGCGGCATCGAGTGCCAGCGCGTCGGAGCGCTCCTCGACCTTGAGCGCGCGGATGTGCGGGAGCGCCGAGCGCTGCGTGTCGCGCACGTACTGCAGCAATGCGCCGGCCGCGCGCAGCGCCAGCGGCAGCTCGTCGACGCCGAAGCCGCGCAGATCCAGCGTGCCGAGCTGGTCGGTCAGCAGCCGCGAGGCGCTGGCGAGATCGAAGTGCCACGGCGCGCGCGTGCGCACCACCGGGCCGTGGCGATCGAGTGCCGCGAGTTCCAGCGCCTGCGATTCAGCCAGCAGCAACTCGGCCGGCCGCAGCCGCTCGAGCTCGGCCTCGAGCGCCTCGACACTCTCGAGCTGGGTGAGGCTGAAGCGTCCGGACGCCAGCTCCAGCCAGGAGAGGCCGAAACGCGCCCCTTCGCGCCAGAGCGCGCAGAGCAGCGTCTCGCGCCGTTGCTCGAGCAGCGCATCGTCCGTGACCGTCCCCGGCGTCACGATGCGTACGACCTGGCGCTCCATCGGTCCGCGCGTCTGTCCGGGATCGCCGAGCTGCTCGCAGATGGCGACCGACTCGCCGCGCCGTACCAGCCGCGCCAGGTAGGTCTCGACGCTGTGTACCGGAACGCCGGCCATCGGCACGTTCTCGCCGCCGGATTGACCGCGCGAGGTCAGCGCGATGTCGAGCAACCGGGCGGCGCGGCGGGCGTCCTCGTAGAACATCTCGTAGAAGTCGCCCATGCGATAGAACAGCAGCACATCGGGATGCTCGGCCTTGATCCGCAGGTACTGCTGCATCATCGGCGTGTGTGCTGCTGCGTCTTTGGGGTCGGTCATTTGCAGACAATATAATCGCAGCGGTTATGGCTTGATATGATTACTCGATGGCGCTGAAATTTCGCGATCTCTTGAAGCCGAAGCCCATCGAGAATCCGGTGACGCTGCCGATTACCGAGGCAACGCCAGCGCCGGATACTTTTCAGCGGGCCCTGCAGCTGCAGCAACAGGGCCAGTGGGAACAGGCGATCCAGTTGTTCGATGCTGTTATCGCGCTAAACTCCGAGCACGCGCAGGCGCATTACAAGCGTGCCAATGCACTCAACGCTCTTGGGACATGGGACGCTGCGCTGGCGGGCTACGATCAGGCGATTGCGATCGATCCCGCGTTTGCCAATGCCTTTTGCAATCGAGGTACGGTGCTGGAGCGCCTGCAGCGCTGGAACGAGGCGCTGGCCAGCTATGATCGGACCCTGGCTCTGAATCCGGCCGACGCTCTGGCGTACTACAATCGCGGCTCGGTGCTCAAACAACTCAAACGATTTGACGAGGCGCTGGCCAGTTACGAGCAGGCCATCGCGCTGCAGGCTGGCTACGTCGAGGCTTTCATCAATCGGGGCAATGTATTGGTGGAGCTGCAGCGTTTCGCCGAGGCCGTGGCCAGTTACGACAAGGCCATCGAACACCGGCCCGTGCACGCCGAAGCGTTCATGGGTCGGGGTACCGCGCTGCTAAGCCTGATGCGAACCGGGGAGGCGCTGGCCAGTTACGAGCAAGCCATCGCGCTGAAAGCCGATTACGCCGAGGCGTACATCAATCGGGGCAACGTCCTGGAATTGCTGCAGCAACATGAGGCGGCGGTGGCCAGCTACCAGCGGGGCATTGAACTCAAGCCGGACTACGCCGAGGCTTATCGGTGTCTTGGCGCCGCGCTGGTCCAGCTCAAGCGCTTCGATGAGGCGATCGCGAGCTACGATCGCGCAGTCGAGCTCAAGCCGGACCAGAAGTACCTACTCGGCGCGCGCCAGTACGCAAAAATGCAGAGCTGCGATTGGACGGGTCAGGCGCCGGATGTCGAACGGATGATCGAGGGACTCAAGGCAAGGCGTACAGCTTCGGACCCGTTAACGGTGCTGGCGCTGCTCGATTCGCTGCCGCTGCAGCGCCTTGCGGCAGAGATCTGGGTGCGGGAGGAGTGTCCGCCGAATGACACCCTGGGCCCGATCGCGCCTCGAGCGCGCGCCGACAGGATTCGGGTGGGATATTTCTCCGCCGATTTTCGCATTCACCCGGTGTCAGTTCTGACCGCGGAACTGTTCGAATCTCACGATCGCGCTCGGTTCGAGATCACCGCGTTCGCCTTTGGTCCAGATACCGACGATGTTGTACGAGCGCGCCTGCGGCGAGCGTTCGATCGGTTCATCGATGTGCGCGAGCAGCCCGACACGGACGTGGCCTTGCTGGCCCGCAAACTCGATATCGATATCGCCGTGGATCTTGGTGGCTTCACGCGAAACGCGCGTAGCACGATATTTGCGCTGCGCGCGGCCCCCGTTCAGGTCAGTTACCTGGGCTATCCAGGCACGTTGGGCACGAGTTACATCGACTACCTGGTCGCCGACCGCAGGTTGGTGCCCGATGGCAGCGAGCAGCACTATGCCGAGAAGATCATCTACCTCCCCGACAGCTACGTGGTCAACGATACCAAGCGCCCGATAGCCGAGCGGGTATTCGCGCGCGAGGAATTGGGACTGCCGCGCTCAGGCGTCGTCTTCTGCTGCTTCAATGGCAGCTTCAAGATCACGCCGACCACCTTCGATAGCTGGATGCATATCCTGAAGCGGGTGGATGGCGGCGTGCTGTGGCTGTCGGAGGGACATCCGACCGCGGTGTCCAACTTGCGCGCCGAAGCCGCGCTACGGAATGTCGATCCCCAGCGTCTGATATTTGCCCAACCCATGCCATCGATGGCGGCGCATCTGGCCCGACATCGTGCCGCGGATGTGTTCCTGGATACGCTGCCCTACAACGCCCATACGACCGCCAGCGATGCGCTGTGGGCCGGGGTGCCGGTACTGACCTGCGCGGGCCAGGCGTTTGCAGCCAGGGTTGCCGCCAGCCTGCTTACGGCCATCGATCTGCCGGAGCTGATCACGACGACGCCGGCACAATACGAGGACCTCGCCGTGCGGCTGGCCACGAACCCGGCGCAACTGGATCAAGTCCGGCAGAAACTGGCCCGTAATCGCCTCAATACGCCGCTGTTCGACACGGCTCGTTTCACCCGGCATCTGGAGTCGGCATTTGTGCAGATCTACGAGCGATCCCACGCAAAGTTGCCGCCGGATCACATCCTCGTCGGCGGATGAGCGCGTGGCACGATGCGGAGCTCAGAGCGTTGGCCGAGCGCGCCGGACGGGTGCTGCTCGAGCGAGCGCAGCAGGTGGCGGTGGCCGAATCCTGCACCGGTGGCTGGCTGGCCAAGTGCCTGACGGATGTGCCCGGCAGTTCGCAATGGTTCGAGCGTGGTTACGTGACTTACTCCAACGCGGCCAAAGAGCAGGTGCTCGGGGTCGCCGCGAGCGTGCTCGAGAGCTTCGGAGCGGTGAGCCGGCCGGCGGCCGAACAGATGGCCTCCGGAGCGCTGCATCAGAGCGGTGCCGCGCTGGCGGTCGCGGTCACGGGTATCGCCGGTCCCGATGGCGGTACGCTCGAAAAGCCGGTCGGCCTGGTCTGGTTCGCGCGCGCACAGCGCGACGGCGCGGCGATCGCGGTCGAGGAGCGATTCAGCGGCGACCGCGAGGCGGTGCGGCGCGCCGCCGTGGCCACCGCGCTGCGGCTCATCATCGCCGCGTAGCGCGACGTGAGCCCGAGGCGGCTGTTCTTTGCGCTCTGGCCCGAACCGGGCGAGGCCGCGCGGCTGCGGGATGCCGCGCGGGCGCTCGAGCTGGCGGCCGGTCGGGTGCCGGCAGAGGCCGACCTGCACGTGACGCTGTGCTTTCTGGGGGCAGTCGAGGAGGGAGCGGTCGCGGCGCTGCGCGCGCGCGCGGCGGCGATCCGGGCAGACCCCTTCGCGCTCGAATTCGACACGCTCGAGTACTGGCGGCGCTCTCGCGTGCTGGCGGCGACCTGCTCGCGCGTCCCGGCGGCCGCAGCCGCGCTGGCGCTCGAGCTGCGCGCGAGTGCGCAGGGCACCGGCCTGGCGCCCGATGAGCGTCCGTTGCAGCCGCACGTGACGCTGGTGCGCGGGCTCGGCAAGGCGCCTAACCTGCTGCGGCTACCGCTGCGACTGACGCCGTCGCTGCCGATCGCGGCCGGCGCGTTCTATCTGGCGCAAAGTCAGGAACTTGAGGCGCCAAGTGCAGGCGATGCAGCGCGCCCGCGCTACACGCGGCTCGCCTCCTGGCCGCTGCGGCCTGGCGACCGCCAGCGCGAAGAATAGTGCGCATTTGCACCACGACACGCGCGTTTTGCATCCGCGCCGACGAGTCCGTTGTGGGATAATGCCGCCATCCCTGAAGAGGCCGCCGTATTGGTAAGGACCGCCATGATGGATGAGAATCGCAAGAAGGCGCTGAGCGCCGCGCTCGGACAGATCGAAAAGCAGTTCGGCAAGGGCTCGGTCATGCGACTGGGCGATGCCTCGGCTTCCTATGACGTCGAGACCGTGCCGACGGGCTCGCTCGGGCTCGATATCGCACTCGGTGTCGGCGGCCTGCCCCGCGGGCGCGTGGTGGAGATTTACGGTCCGGAATCCTCGGGCAAAACCACGCTGACGCTGCAGGTCGTGGCCGAGA
>DASYNV010000181.1:0-16007 GCA_036008365.1 Steroidobacteraceae bacterium
CGTTTCAACATCCTGCTGTGCACGACCATCATTGAAAGCGGCATCGACGTACCGACCGCCAATACCATCATGATCAATCGGGCCGATCGCTTTGGCCTGGCGCAGTTGCACCAGCTGCGCGGCCGCGTCGGCCGCTCGCACCATCGCGCCTACGCCTATCTGATCGTGCCGTCGCGCAAACACCTGACCGGTGATGCGGCCAAGCGGCTCGAGGCGATCGAGTCGCTCGAGGAGCTCGGCGCCGGCTTCGTGCTTGCGACCCACGACCTCGAAATCCGCGGTGCCGGCGAATTCCTGGGCGAGAAGCAGACCGGTGAGCTCAGCGAGGTGGGACTCAGCCTGTACCTGGAGATGCTCGAGCGGGCCGTGCAGGCGATGCGCGACGGCCGCGAGCCGCTGCTCGATCGGCCGCTGGCTGCGGTCAGCGAGATCGAACTGCACGTGGCCGCGCTGTTGCCCGAGGACTATGTCAGCGACGTGCATCTGCGGCTGGCGCTGTATCAGCGCATCGCCGCCGCCGATGCCACCAGCCTCGAGGACATGACTGCCGAGCTCATCGATCGCTTCGGCGCGCTGCCCGCAGCGGCGCAGCAGCTGCTGCAGCTCGCACGGTTGCGATTGCGGGCGCGCGCGCTCGGTATCCGGCGACTCGAACTCGGGCCGGCCGGTGGCAGCATTCAATTCGAGGAGCACAACCGGATCGACGCCCAGCGGATCATCGGACTGATCCAGCGGCAGGCGCAGGAGTACCGCTTCGAGGGGCCGTTCAAGCTGCGCATCACGCGCGCGCTGCCGCAGCCTGACCAGCGCTTCGTGCGCGCCGATGCGCTGCTGACCTACCTGGCCGGAGATTGAGGATCACGCCCTGCTACCATAGCTGCATGAAGGCCATCCGAATGCTGGTGCTGCTGTTGGGCCCGCTGGCGCTGGTGGGCCCGCAGTCGGCCCCGGCGCAACAGTCCGGCAGCTCGTTGTATGCGGTCGAGCTGATCGTGTTCCGGGTCTCGAGCCCCGGCGGCAACGAAGATTGGAGCGCCGTGCCCGCGGGCCGGGGCTTCGGCAATGAGAGTACCCGCGGCGGCAACCCGCAGGTCGTGCGCCTGCTGCCGCCGAGCGACTATCGACTCGCGAGCGTCGAGACCACGCTGCGCGGCAGCGGCGCCTGGCGGCCGATCGCGCACGCCGCATGGATACAATCGGCCGCCAATTGGGGTACGCACATCGGCATCGCGCTCGCCGATCTCGGCGTCAATAGCCCAGGCTTGAGCGGCATGGTCTATCTCGAGCGTGCCACCTACCTGCATCTCGGCATGGATCTGAGTCTGAATGCGGGCGGCGTTACCTACACCATCAGGGAAATGCGCAGCGTCAAATTCAACGAGCGGCAGTACTTCGATCACCCCGCCTTCGGCGTGCTCGCGGTGGTCTCACCGGTGCCTGCCGCCGCCGCCGCAGCGGCGCAGCACTAGGGAGCCCTTAGATCCAACGACGTGCCGTTGTACCGCGTCCAGGTCTGCGAACGACCCAGCAACGAGACGCCGATGAAGCCGCGCACCTTGAGACGGTCGCGGTCGAGCAGCTCGATACGGCATTTGTAAGTGCGGCCGCTGTCCGGCTCGTAGATCGTGCCGCCGCTCCAGGCGTTATCGCCATCCGCGTGCATGCCGGCCAGGATGGGCTGTCCGAGCAGCAACTGCTGCCGTCGGTTGACATCGGGATTCTTTGCATCGACCCGACCCGGGGCGTTGCCGCCGATGATCCGGCCCTGGTAGCTGCCGTCAGCGGCGCGCGCGATCTCGATGATTCCGTCTCGCGGCTCGGTGAGCCAGCGGCCGAGGATCGCCGAATTTGCCGCTTCCTGTGCCGGCACGGTCGTCACCGGCAAGGTGCATAGTGCCAGCGCCAGTAGCCGCCAGCTCATACATCCTCGGGCCGCAGCACGGCGATCGGTGCCTCGTGGTCTTCCTTGGCGCGCGCCAACGCCTTCATGGCCGCCTGCACCAGCACATCGGCGCTCTGCTCGCCGGTCGGATTGAGACTGGCGGCACCGATGCTGACCGATACGAATTTCTGCCGCCGTGCGGCGCGCGGGTGATGGATGTGCTGACCGAGCACCTTGTGCGCCACGGCCGCGGCGAATGTGGGCACCACCTCGAGATCGGGATTGCGCACCAGCGCCACGATGCGGCCGCCTTCCCAACGCGCCACGACGTCCGCTCCACGCCGGAAGGCCGTGCCGATGACGCCGGCCACGCGGCGGATACAGGCGTCGCCGGCGGCGCGGCCGAAGGTATCGTTGTAGCTGGTCAGATCATCGATATCGAACACGATCATCGTCACGAGCCGGGCCTCGCGCGCGCCGATCTGCCAGTCATGCTGCAGCAGCTCCTCGAAATACGCGCGCGAGCACAGGCCGGAGAGTCGATCCTCGCGCAACCACGTCGGCAGGCCGCTGGTGCGCCGCAATCCCAAGCGCTCGCGTTCCGTGACGTCGCGATGGAAGCCGACGAAATGCGTGACCCGGCCTTCGGCACCGCGCAGCGGCTGTACCAGCATCTCATTCCAGAACTGAGTGCCGTCCTTGCGATAGTTGCGCAGCAGCACGCGGCAGGGCTCGCCCTGCGCGATGGCGGTGCGCAGCTGATTGCGGCCCTCCTGGTCCCGATCCCAGGCCTGCAGGCGACGCAGATCGTGGCCGAGGAGCTCCTCGGCGCTGTAACCGGTCATGCACTCGAATGCGCTGTTGACGTAGACGACGGCCTGATTTTCGGCGGCCGATTCGCACACGACAATGCCCTCGGGAGATGCGTCCAGCACCCCGCGCAGAAAATCGGCCGACCACTGCCCATTCACTGTCAATCGCCCCCCGCTTCGCCTTCTGCGGGTTCGAATTTGAGTTCCGGTTTCGCCACGCTGCGTTCGAGCCATTCTCGCGCGCTTCGCCAGCTTGCGGAAGCCTCCAGCGTCTCAAAACCAGGTTGTTTGCGACCGCGCATACGGATCAGACGCAGCTGCGAGGCGGGATCGGCGGGTGGTTTGAAATGATCGAGCAGCCGTTCGACCCCGGGCCGATCGTTGCAAACCGGTAATACGTCACATCCGGCCGCGAGCGCGCGCCCCGCCCGTTCCGGCAGATCTCCCACACTGGCGGCGGCCGCCATCGTCAGATCGTCGGCCACCACTAGGCCGGCGAACTGCAGCTGATGACGCAGCTCTGCGACGATCCAGCGATGTGAAAAACTCGCCGGTAGGGAATCCACGGCCGGAAACAGCACGTGCGCCACCATCACGGCAGGCAGTGCGTTCGCTATCAGGCGCCGGTAGGGCAGCAGCTCGTCATCGAGATCGATGTATTCACGCCGGTCGACCGGCAACGCCAGATGCGAGTCGGCCACCACCGCGCCGTGCCCCGGGAAATGCTTGGCGGTCGCTGCCATCCCGGCATCGCGCATGCCGTGCATGTAGGCGACCGCCAGCGGCGCCACGACGCTGGCGCGCGCATGAAAGGCGCGATCGCCGATGATCTCGGACAGTCCGTAATCCAGATCGACGCAGGGCGCGAAGGAGAAATCCAGACCGCAGGCGAGCAGCTCCGCCGCCATGAGCCAGCCGAGCGCGCGCGCCATCGACAGCCCGCGTTGCGCATCGGCGTCGTATGCCTGGCCCATGCGACGCAACGGCGGCAGCGGCGAGAAGCCTTCGCGAAAGCGCTGCACGCGACCGCCCTCCTGATCGACTGCGATCAGAAGTGCCGGGCTGCGAATCGATTGAATGTCGCCGATCAGGGCGCGCAACTGATTGCGATCGACGTAGTTGCGGCTGAACAGGATCACGCTGCCGACCAGCGGGTGTTTCAATACGTCGCGATCGGCGGCGGTCAGTTCCGCGCCGGCGAGGTCGATCATCAGCGGGCCGAGTGTCATGGTGCTGAACGCAGATTCTCGGGCCACTGCCGATAGGGTTGTTGCGACAGGCGGAAGTTGTAATAGCGCTCTTCGTGCGTGACTTCGGCGCCGAGCCAGCCCGGCCGCGCGAACTCCTGCGCTTCCGACTCGAGCTCGAGCTCGGCGATCACCAGCCCCGCATTATCGCCCAGAAACTCATCGATCTCCCAGCGGCTACCGTCATGTAACACGATGTGGCGCCACTTCTCGACCAGCGGTCCTTCGCATAGCCCGAGCATCTCCTGCGCATCGGGCACGGCGATCGCGGCCTCGTATTCGGCGCGCGCGCGACCCGGAGTCATGGCCTTCACCGACAGCCAGGCCTCATCGCCGGCCAGGCGCACGCGAATCGAGGCGCGCGCAGTGTTGGCAAGGTAACCCTGGCGCAACAGTGTGCTGCTGCGCACGGCCGCGCGCCAGCGCTCGTCGATGACCCGGAACTTGCGCTCGATCTCAATCGCCATGTCCGTCTCCGCCGGCGGCCCGCAGTACCGCCAGCGATTCCACGTGCGCCGTATGCGCAAACATGTCGATGACGCCCGCAGCGAGCAATTCGAAGCCGTGCTCGTGCACCAGCTGCCCAAGATCGCGCGCCAGAGTGCCCGGGTGACAGGACACGTACAGCAGCCGCCGCGGCGCGAGCCGCGCGATCCGCGGCAGCATCTCGAGCGCGCCGAGGCGTGGCGGATCGAGCAGCACCTGCGTGAAACGTTGCTGCAGCCACGGCGCTGCGGACAGATCCGCGCCCGCCAGGTCGGCGCGATGGAACTCGACATTGTCGATGCCGTTGAGACGCGCGTTGGATCGCGCCCGTTCGATCAGCGCGGCCTCGCCCTCGACCCCGACCACGCTGCCGGCGCGCCTCGCCAGCGGCAGCGAGAAATTGCCCAGACCGCAGTACAGGTCCAGCACGCGCGATTCGGTCGTGACTTCCAGCAGATCCGGGGCCGCCGCCACCAGCGCGCGATTCGCCTCGGCATTGATCTGAATGAAATCCGTGGGCCTGAAATCGAGCTCCACCGCGGCTTCGGGCAGCGCGTAGAACAGCCGCGGCGCGGGCTCGGTCAGCGGACACACGCTGTCGAGTCCGCCGGTCTGCAGATAGAAACGCACACCGTGCTGCAGCTCGAAGGCGCGCAGCAGCCCCAGATCCGTATCGGAAGGGCTTTGCAGCACACGCAGCACCAGCGCCGCGGTCTGCTCCCCGACCGCGACTTCGATCTGCGGCAGTTGCTCCCGGATCGAGAGTTGCTCGATCAGCGCCGCGAGCGGCGTGATCAGACCGCCGATGGGCGCGGCCAGCACTTCACAGCGCTCGAGACTGGCGATCAGGTGCGATGAGCGCTCGCGAAAGCCCACCAGCACGCGACCCTTCTTGAGCACGTATTTGACGCCCAGGCGCGCGCGCCGGCGGTAGGCCCACGGCGGGCTCCTGATCGGCTCGAGCCAGCGCGCCGGCTGCAGCCGCGCGATTCGCTCGAGCGCCTCGGCGACCTGCTGTTGCTTGAGATCGAGCTGGCGGTCGTGGTCGAGGTGCTGCAGGGCGCAGCCGCCGCAGATGTCGAAGTGCCGGCAGCGCGCCGGCACGCGGTTCGGGGCCGGTTCGAGCACTGCCTCGAGCTGCGCATCATCGTACTGGCGGTGGCGTCGAGCGCGGCGGAAGCGGATGGTCTCCCCGGGCAGGGCGCCGGCGACCAGCGCGGTCTTGCCCTCGCGCACGATGCCCTCGCCGTCGTCGCTTAAGGCCACGACGATACCGGTTTCGCCGCTCAAGCCGGCGTCTCCCAGGCCTTGAGAAACTCGGCATGATGCGGTTCGGGGGAGTTGCGCAGCACTGTGCGCAGGCGCTCGAACTCCGCCTCGAGCGCCGGCCGGTCCAGGCGTGCGCGCAGAAACTGGAAGCGCAGATAGATCAGATACGTGTTGATAACATCGGTCTCGCAGTAGCGACGCACGGCCAGCAGCTCCCCGGCCAGATACGCATCCCACACCTGCTCGCCCGAAAAACCGAGTTTTCCGGGGAATCCCAGCAGCGCGGCGACGTCGTTGAGCTTGGCGCGAGCACGCGGCTGAAACCCGGACAGCACATCCATGAGATCCAGGTGGCGCCAGTGATAGCGGCTCAGGTAGTTGTTGTAGCGGAAGCTGTTGTCGTCATCGCCGGTTTCCCAGTAGCGCGGCGCCTGCACACCCGCCTTGAGCGAGCGGTAATGCAGCACCGGCAGATCGAAGCCGCCACCGTTCCACGACACCAGATCGGGCAGATACTTTTCGATGCCATCGAAGAATCGCGCCAGCAGCTCCGGCTCGCCCGAGTCCAGATCGCCCAGGCTCCAGACCGTGAGCTGCTCCCGCGTCCGCAACACGCACGAGATCGCGAGCACCCGCTGCTGCAGATGCGGCAGGAACTCTGCACCGGAGCTGGCGCGCTGCTGCGCGAACATGGCCTTGGCGACCGCCGCGTCATCGAGTCCCGCAAGACCGTACAGACGCCGGCCGAGCTCGACGTCCGGCACGGTCTCGATGTCGAACACGAGCACGTTCATCGGTGTTCTCTCAGCTCACCGACGCCGCGCGCATCAATATCGCTACCGCGACCACGAGCCCCGCCTCGTCGGTCAGCGTGACGTGCCCTTCGCCGACACCGAGCCGCTGTCGCACCTGCTCGCCCCGCTCCGAGTAGATGATTTCGGGCTTGCCCCAGGCGTTCTGCACCACGCCGACGTCGCGGATCCAGACGCCGTGCGCGAACCCGGTGCCCATGGCCTTGACGATCGCCTCCTTGGCGGCAAAGCGAGTCGCCAGAAAGCGCTCCGGTCGTCGCGTGCGCTCGAATTGTGCACGCTCCGGCGGCATCAGCAGGCGTTCGACCAGGTGCTCGCCGAAGCGCGCAAAGGTCGCGGCCACACGCTTGGCTTCGAGCACGTCGATGCCGACACCGAAGATCATGTGCGCGCGGCGAGCATCAGCGCCTTCATCTCGCGCACCGCGGCTGCCAATCCATCGAACAGCGCGCGCGCAATGATGGCGTGCCCGATGTTCAGTTCGACCACCTCAGGCAGCGCGGCAACCGGAGCGACGTTCTGGTAGTTGAGTCCGTGGCCGGCGTGCACTTCGAGGCCTAAGCCCGCGGCCAGCTGCGCGGCGCGGCGCAGCCGCTCGAACTCGCGGGCCTTCGCCGGGCCGACCGCGTCCGCATACGCCCCCGTGTGCAACTCGACCACTGGCGCCCCGGTGTGGCGCGCCGCCTCGATCTGCGCCGGATCCGGGTCGATGAACAGGGCCACACGAATCCCGGCGGCCGCCAGCTCACCACAGCGCTCGCGCAATGCCTGGCCGGCAGCGATCACATCGAGCCCGCCTTCGGTCGTGAGCTCGGCCCGGCGCTCGGGCACCAGGCAGCAGTCGGCCGGCCGCTGTGCGCAGGCGAACTGCACCATCGCGGGCGTGACCGCCATTTCGAGGTTCATGCGCGTGGCCAGCAGATCGCGCAGCAGCTGGACGTCGCGCTCCTGGATATGGCGCCGGTCTTCACGCAGATGCAGCGTGATGTTTTCGGCGCCCGCCTGCTCGGCCAGCAGGGCCGCCTGCACCGGCTCGGGATAGCGCGTATGACGCTGCTGGCGCAGGGTCGCCACGTGATCGATATTCACACCGAGTGCGATTGCCGTACTCATCGGACTGTGCGCTCCTTGCGCGGGTAGCTCGCCAGCGATCGCGCCACCAGGCGGGTGCGCAATTCGCGTCCGTCCAGGCAATGATCGATTGCCGCGCGCATGAGCGCGCGCGCCTGGCGAAGATCGGACTCATCGAGCAGTCCGCCGGCGCTGGCCAGCCGCTGCAATACGTGCCCGGCCACCGCGCCATCGCCCGCGGCCGCAGCCCTGACCACGCCGTGGACCCCGGGCCGATAGCGATAGTGCGCTTCGGGCTGTACCGGCTCGCCGGTATCGGCCTCGGCCGACAGGTCGAGGCCGTAGCCGATGAAATCCAGCAATCGCGCCTCGAATCGCCGCAGCGACCCATCGACCAACGAACCCTGGGACAGCTCCGCCAGCGTCGCCGCGTACTGATCGAACAATTCGGGATGCGGATCGTGTCGCGTTATCAGGAGCAGCAGCAACTCATTCAGGTAGAAGGCGCTCATGATCTGTCGCGGGGGCAGCGATGGCTGCCGCGCATCGGCGCTTTCCGCGGCCGTCAGTTGCGGCGACTCGCCGCGCCCACTCCAGGACAGCAGCAGCGCCCGAAACGGTTGCAGCGCGGCGAACCTGGTTTTTGGACCCCGCGCGGCGCGGGCGAACACCGTCATGCGGCCGTAGTCGCGCGCGAACACCTCGACGATCAGGCTGCTGTCGCGAAACGGCCGCTGATGCAGCACGTAGGCGCGCGCGAGCTGCACACGTTGGGCCGAGCGGCTCATTCCAGCCCCAGCTGCCGCAGAGCGCGCGCGTCATCGGCCCAGTCCTCGCGCACCTTGACCCAGAGCGTCAGGTGAAAGCGGCCGCCGAGCAGGTGATTGAGCTCGAGACGGGCCGATCGGCCGATACGCTTGAGGCGCGAACCGTCGGCACCGATCACGATCGGCTTGTGGCCGGCACGATCGACCCAGATGACCGCGGAGACCAGCTGGCGCCCGTCGTCCTGCGTTTCGAGCTGCTCGACTTCGACCGCGATGCCGTAGGGCAGCTCTTCGACCAGCTCGAGCGTGAGCTTCTCGCGGATGGCCTCGGCGATGCGGAAGCTCACGCTCCGATCGGTAATCTGATCGGTCGGAAACATCGCCTCCCCGACGGGCAGTGCGGCGATGATCACGCGGAGCAAATCATCGAGATTGCTGCCGGTGCGCGCCGATATCGGCACGATCTCGCGAAATTCATGGCGTGCCGCCAGCTGCCCGAGGTAGGGCAGCAGCCGTTCGCGCGGATGCACGCGATCGACCTTGTTGACCACGGCGATTGCAGTACGGCCACTGGCGCGCACGCGCGCCAGCGCCAGATCATCCTCTTCGGTCCATTTAAGCGCTTCGAGTATCAGCAGCACCAAGTCGGCATCGCCGAGCGCGGCCGCGGCAGTGCGATTCATGGCGCGGTTGAGCGCGCGCCGCTGCCCCAGGTGAAGGCCTGGCGTGTCGACGAAGGCGATCTGGGCTTCCGGCAGCTGCAGCAGGCCGATCAGCCGGTGGCGCGTGGTCTGCGGCCGCGGCGTGACGATGCTGATCTTCTGCCCGACCAGGGCGTTCAACAGCGTCGACTTGCCGACATTGGGCCGGCCGGCCAACGCGACGAAGCCACTGTGAAACTCGCTCATCGGAGCTGCTCCAGCACGCGCGCCGCCGCGGCCTGCTCCGCCCGCCGTCGGCTCGAGCCCTCGCCTTCGGCGCGCGTCAACAGGGTCTCAACCTCGCAGGTCACTCGAAACAACTGCGCGTGCAGCTCACCCTGGACACTCTCGATGCTGTAACGAGGCAGCGGCAGACCGCGTGCCTGCAGCAACTCCTGCAGCCGCGTCTTCGGATCCTTGAGCTCGCCGAGCAAGGCGTCATCCGGCAGACCGCTCTCGAGCCAGCGCAGCATGCCGGCGCGCGCGGCTTCGAGGCCGCCGTCGAGGTACAGCGCCCCGCACAGCGCTTCAAGCGCATCGGCCAGAATCGATTCGCGTCGAAAACCGCCGCTCTTGAGCTCGCCCGGGCCGAGCACCAGCAGCTCGCCGAGCTGCGCGGCGGCAGCCTGCTGCGCCAGAAACTCGCCGCTGACCATGCGGGCCCGCAGGCGGCTCAGACTGCCCTCGTCGGCTTCCGGGAAACGCTCGATCAGGTACTGCGCGCTGATCAGGCTCAGCACCGCGTCGCCGAGAAACTCGAGCCGTTCGTTGTTGGCGCCGCCGGCGCTGCGATGGGTGAGCGCCATTTCAAACCACTCCAGCCCGGTCGGTTCGTAGCCGAGCGTCTGCTTGAGCCAGGAACGAAGCCGTTCGGCGCTCGTCACTGCATCTCGACCTGCTTGTGAAATTGCACCAGCAGCGAGATGTTGCCGAACAGCGGCGCCAAGTCCTCATAATCGGCAATGGCGACGAAGTGATCGCCCTCGCGATGGATGTCGATGTCCTTGGTGGCCGGATGCTCGATGCCCTGAACATCGAAGTTCTTTTCCAGCGACGTACGCAGCAGCTGCGGGCTCGCGGTGGAGCCGCTCTTGGCCTCCGAGGCTACCAGCGACAACGCCTTCGACACGTTCATGAAGTTCAGGTACATCGGCGTCACGCGGATGCCGGCATAGACGACGATCGCGACCGGAACGAGCAACAACAACCAGCCGATGAAAGTAACTCCGCGCTGTGAGTGGCGCATGTTCAACACTCCCTGTGGCTATGGCTTCGAACAACTCCGATGCGCTCGGCCGGCGCGTCCGCTCATTCGATGCGCCGGCCGATACGCTTCCAACTCGGTCCGCCGGAACGCTGCAGGTCCCAATTGAACCAGATTCGCGTCGCCTTGCCGACCAGATGATCCTCCGGGACGAATCCCCAGAAACGCCCATCGTAGCTGTTGTCCCGATTGTCGCCGATCATGAGGAAGTGACCCGGCGGCACGACCATTTCGTGCGCGTCGCCATGATCGTGAGCGCCGGGAACACTCGGCTCGACGCACACGTAGTTGCGCTCCAGGCGACGGTTGCAGGTCGGACCGGCCGGCGCGGCAAGCTCCTCGGGGGACAGGCACGCGAGAGTCTGATGCACATGCGTGCCGAGAGTCTCGTTTGATATCCGCATGTTGTGATAGCAGCCGTCGTCGAAGCGGCCATCGGACTGCAGCGGCACCGGCTGGCCGTTGACGATGAGCTGATCGGATACGATCTCGACGTGATCGCCCGGAAGTCCAACCAGGCGCTTGATGTAATTCACGGCCGGATCGGGCGGGAAGTGGAACACCACCACATCGCCGCGTTGCGGCTCGCCGGTGTCGACCAGCTTGGTGCCCAGCACCGGCAAGCGCAAGCCGTACGCGAACTTGTTGACCACGATGAAATCGCCGTCGAGCAGCGTCGGCATCATCGAGTCCGACGGGATCCTGAACGGCTCAAACACGAACGAGCGCACGAGCAGCACGATCACGGCCACCGGAAAGAAGCTGCGCGCGTAATCGACTGTGACCGGCACGGGCAATGCGGCCGGCTCGCGCCCCGCGGCTGCGGCGCCGCGTTGGCGCCAGCGTGCAAACAGCAGGTGATCGAGCAGCCAAATGATGCCGGCGATCGCTACGACCACCACCAGCACCAGGCTGAAGTCGAGCCGCTCGGATCGGAGCAGCTGCACCACCGCGGCCAGCAGCACCACCGGCAGCAGCAGATAGATACCGCGCATCAGCGGCGGGTCCGGCTGCACCGCCGCTCCCTTGGCAATCTGGCGGCGTGGACGCAGGAACCAGTCATCGACCACCGCGATCAGAGTCACCGGCAGCGCAGCCCACGCCAGCACGGCCAGCAGCTGCGAGATCATTTGCGACATCATTTACGACCCACTTTGAGCACCGCCAGGAAGGCCTCCTGCGGAATTTCGACCTGTCCTACCTGCTTCATGCGCTTCTTGCCTTCTTTCTGTTTCTCGAGCAGCTTGCGCTTGCGCGTGATATCACCGCCGTAGCACTTGGCCAGCACATTCTTGCGCAGCGCCTTGACCGTGGCGCGCGCGATGATGTGACTGCCGATGGCCGCCTGCACCGCGACCTCGAACATCTGTCGCGGAATCAGCTCGTGCATCTTATCGACCAGATCGCGTCCGCGGGCATAGGCGTTCTCACGATGCACGATGATCGACAGCGCATCGATCCGATCACCGTTGATGAGGATATCAAGCTTCACCAGCGGCGCGGACTGAAAATGGCTGAACTCATAGTCGAACGACGCGTAGCCGCGGCTCGCCGATTTGAGACGATCGAAGAAGTCCAGCACCACCTCGGCCAGCGGCAGCTCGTACTGCAGCGACACGGCGCTGGCAAGGTACTGCATCTTGCGCTGCACGCCGCGTTTCTCGCTGCACAGCCCCAGCACCGCGCCGACATAATCCGGCGGCACCAGGATACTGGCGGTGATGATCGGCTCGCGGATCTCGGAAATCTCATTGACCGCCGGCAGCTTCGAGGGATTGTCGATGTACTCGACGCTGCCGTCGGTGCGCGCGACCTCGTACACCACGGTCGGCGCGCTCGTGATCAGTTCGAGCGAATACTCGCGCTCGAGCCGCTCCTGGACGATGTCCATGTGCAGCAGCCCCAGAAATCCGCAGCGGAAGCCGAACCCGAGCGCGGTCGATACCTCCGGCTCGTAGTGCAGCGCCGAGTCGTTGAGCTTGAGCTTGGCGAGCGCGTCGCGAAAGCTCTCGTAGTCCTCGGCATTGACCGGGAACACCCCGGCGAACACGCGCGGCTGGATCTGCTTGAAACCCGGCAGCGGCGCATCGCACGGACGCGCGTCGAGCGTGATCGTGTCGCCGACCGGCGCGCCATCGATCTCGCGGATGCCGGCGACGATGAACCCGACTTCACCGGCACTCAGCGACTCGAGTGCGATCGATTTGGGCGTAAAGCGGCCGAGCTTGTCGATGCAGTGACTGCGGCCGGTCGACATCACGCGGATCTTCTCGCCCCGGCGCAGCGTGCCGTTGACCATGCGCACCAGCGACACCACGCCGACATAGTTATCGAACCAGGAATCGATGATCAGCGCCTGGACCGGCGTCTCCAGATCGCCGCGCGGCGGCGGCACACGGCGGATGATCTCTTCGAGCAGCTCCGGCACCCCTTCGCCGGTCTTGGCGCTCACGCGCACGGCCTCCGAGGCATCGATGCCGATGATCTCCTCGATTTCGGTCGTGACCCGATCCGGATCGGCCGACGGCAGGTCGATCTTGTTGATCACCGGCAGCACTTCGAGCCCCTGCTCGATCGCGGTGTAGCAGTTGGCGACGCTCTGCGCTTCCACACCCTGCGAGGCATCCACGACCAGCAGGGCGCCCTCGCAGGCCGCGAGGCTGCGCGACACCTCGTAGGAAAAATCGACGTGTCCCGGGGTATCGATCAGGTTCAGCAGGTAGTGTTCGCCGCCACGCGCCTGGTATTGCAGCGTGACGCTCTGGGCCTTGATGGTGATTCCACGCTCACGCTCGAGATCCATCTAGTCGAGCACCTGGGCCTGCATTTCCCGTGCTTCGAGGCCGCCGCAAAGCTGGATCAGGCGATCCGCCAGCGTCGATTTGCCATGGTCAACGTGCGCGATGATGGAGAAGTTACGTATGCGTTGCATCAGCGGACTTGATTGCCCCGCGGATCGGGGCGCGCGGATTATAGCCTCAAGGCCGCGCCAGCAGCCGCAGCAGCTCTGCGGCATCGAGCCGGTGGCTGCAGACCGGAATCGAGTCGAGCAGCAGCACCGGTACTTTGAGTCCATAGCGACGGCGAAGCTCGGGATCCGAGTCCACGTCGACGACTGCCAGGGGCGGCAGCGGCGAGTTTGCGGCCAGTAGGCGCAGCTCGTGCCGCATTTCCTGGCACAGCCCGCAGTCCTCGCGCGTCAGCAGGGTCAGCGACGGTGGCACCTGCGCGGCGCCGGCCTCAGCGACGTCCAGAGCCGCCCGCAGGCGGCCCGGCGGCTGGACCGAACGCGCCGGGGGCCGACGCGGCCCCAAAGACCGGCCGGTCGGCGCCGAAGCTGTGGAGAGTGGGCGAGGTCGGCGGCGCAATCACGTCGGTCGCGAACGCACCGCTCGCCGGCGGACCATCGAAGCCATCGTGCGAGCGCGGCAGAAAGACCGGCGCACCCGGCGGCGCAGTGGCCGCGGTTGCGGCGCTCGGGGCGGTATCGGGTGCGGCCGCAGACGGCCCGGCATTGCGGATCGCCTGCGCGATCACTCGCACGGTCTCGGGCGGCACTTCACCGACTGCCGTCACGCGATAGCCCTGCACCACCAACGAATAGGCCGACGAGGCGCCGAGCGCGGCGGCATCTTCGCGCGCTGCGCCGGCACTGGCGCTGCCATCGCCGCTGCGGCCGATCTCGACGAAGACCGACACCGATGCCAATCCATCGCTGAACACCAGGTGTTCAACCGGGCCGGCCGGCAGCATTTGCCGCGCGCTCGCGGTCATCCGAAATCCGGCCGGCAGTGCGGCGGATTCCCAAGAGACCGACAGCGTGCCCGAGTCGATCGGCTCAGCATCGCGCCGCACCCAGCGATAGGCATGCGCATCGATGCCGGGCTCGAGCTCAGAATTGGGGATGCGCGCCAGCATGTTCAGGCTCGTGAAGACGATCTGCTCGAGCACACCGCCATGGCTATCGCGCAGCTGCGTCTTGAGCGGCATGGCCGTGCCTTCGTCGATCCACACGCGATAGCCGTAGCGCAGCTGATCGAGCGGCGCAATCGCGATCACGCGCGCGTCGCGGCCGGACACGCGTGTGCGCGCCAGCTCCTTGATCTCGTACTGTCCGTCCGAGCCGGCGTCCATGCGCGGCAGTCCGCTGAGCAGCAGCGCTGCATCGGGGCTGCGTTCGACCAGCACGGTGTGCCGGTCAGGCAGATAGCAGATGAGCTGATTGCCCTTGCGAATGAACTCCCGGCCCGAGCCGTCCATCGACTGCAGACGCTCGGCAACCCCTTCGCCGTCGACACGGTGAATCACGCGCAGCGTCTCGGTCTCGCCGGCGTGCTCGTGCACGAACACGCCCTCGTAGTTGCGGTTTGACAGCGCTTCGTCCGTGCGTGCGAGCCAGTCCCGGGGATCATCGCGCGCACTGTCGGCACCGAATGCCTGGGCCGCGATGCACAGTGCGGCGCATCCGCCCACGGCGCGCAACACGGCGGGCAGCAGGGAAGCTCTAACGGCTGAGAACTGAGGCTGGCCTGATCGCATCGCCCCCACCGGCCGCAGTACCCTGGGCGTCGCCAGCCGCGCCGGCTGCCGTTTGGTCTTCGCTGGTCACCAGCTCGGACAGTACGTTACGCCGTAGCAATGGCGTCGAATAAGCGCTGTGCGCGACGATGTAGTCGGCCAGCTGGGTGCGCAAAATGGTAGCGGCGCCGGGCGTACCGGCAGGGGTTACATAGCTTCCGGGGCCATGCGAGGCCACCGGCAGCGCCGCGGCTGGGGCGCGTTCGGGTCGCGCCGCGGGCACGGCAACCGGCGCGGCAGCGACCGGCATACCGCTCGTGCCGAGCGCGGCCGTGCGCAGCATCGAGACGCCCAGGCCGGCAACACCCGCCACCAGTGTGGCTGCCAGAGCACCATTCCAGAACAGCTGCGGCCCGCGTCGCAGGCGTCGCGGTCTGGCATTGGCTTCGAGCGCCGCGCTGACCCGCATCGCGAAGCCGCTGCGGGCCGTGGCTACGGGCTCGGAGCGCATGGCGGCGCCAATCAGCGCATAGCGGCTCCAGCGTGCGCGCAGATTCTCATCCCGATCGATGCGCCGCGACAGCAGCTCGCACTCCGCCGCCGGCAGCTCGCCGTCGAACATGGCCGACAGCTGGCTCTCAACTTCATCCTGCTTCACACCAGCTCCTCTGCGCGACCCAAGCCGCCGTCGAAAACTTCCCGCAGGCGCCGATCGATCGCTTCGCGGGCACGAAAGATGCGCGATCGTACCGTTCCCACCGGGCAATCCATCGAAACCGCAATCTCCTCATAGCTCAGGCCCTCGAGCTCACGCAGCACGATGGCCGTGCGCAGATCCTCGGGCAGCGCCTCGATCGCACGATTGACCGTGTTGCGAATCTCCTCGGTCAAGGCCAGCCCTTCCGGCGTCTCCGGATCCTTGAGCCGGCTCACCATGTCCGTGGATTCCTCGCCATTGTGCATGTCCAATTCGTAGCTCACCGGGTTGCGATCGCGGGCAGCCAGGGCGTTCTTGGCGGTGTTGATGGCGATGCGATACAGCCAGGTGTAGAAGGCGCTGTCGCCCCGGAATTGCGGCAAGGCCCGGTAGGCCTTGATGAATGCCTCCTGAGCCACATCCTCCGCGTCCGCCGGGTCGCGCAGGTAGCGCATCACGAGCTTGACGACCTTGTGCTGGT
>DASYNV010000182.1:0-2047 GCA_036008365.1 Steroidobacteraceae bacterium
CTCGAACACCTTGGCCGCTTGGGTATCGAAGTGCTCCATGGTGTCGAGCTCGATCTCCATGCTGGAGCGGATCGCTTCAGGCTCGCCGCCGTCCACGAGCGACTGCAGTCCTTTTTTCAAGAACTCGTCTCGCTCCTGCTCGACCGCGGGCTCGAGTCCGAGGAGGCCCTGCTTGCGGGCAACATTGCTCCACTCGACGATCTTTTCGATCATCGCCGTCGGATCGGCGACCGGCGGCTTGAACACCCAGGAAATGATGCGCCAGGCGCGCATGAACGTGGACATCGGCGTCTGCACCAGACTTGCGGCGAGGGTCCCCATGACCACGATCACGAACGCGGCGCTGCCGACGAGCGCACCGGCGCTCGAGCCTTTCAAGATCGCGCCTCCGATGATCGCGATCAGGCCCAAGACAATGCCGATGATGCTCAGTATGTCCATGAGCTCAAGCGGGCGTCAGCCATTCCGTGAGCCGGGCCCGTACGCGCACCAGCGCCTGCCCGTGGATCTGGCAGACGCGCGATTCGGACACCTCGAGCACTTCGCCGATTTCTCGCAGATTCATGTCCTCGTCGTAATAGAGGGATAGCACGAGCTTCTCGCGCTCGGGCAGACCGTTGATCGCGGCGGCGAGCGCATCGCGAAAACCTGCCTCCTCGATGTGATCGAACGGTCCCGGCCGCTCGTCGCGCGCGTGATCCGCCGGGCTCGATTCGTCCTCGCCCGAGCTCATCTGGTCGAAGCTGAACAGACGGCAGCTCGCCGCATCCTGCACCAGCCGGTGATACTCCTCCATGGAAACGCCCAGCGCCTCGGCGATGTCCGTAGGAGTCGCATCGTGGCCCTTGGCGTTCTCGATCTTGCGGACCACTTCCGCCATCTCACGCATGTTTCTGTGCACCGAGCGCGGCGTCCAGTCGGACTTGCGCACCTCGTCGAGCATGGCGCCGCGGATCCTGATGCCCGCGTAGGTCTCGAAGTTCGCGCCCTTGTCGGGCGAGTAGTGCTTGGCGGCGTCGAGCAAGCCGATCATGCCGGCTTGGATGAGGTCGTCCACCTCGACATTGGGCGGCATCCGGCTCACCAGATGATAGGCAATGCGCTTGACCAGATCCGCGTGCTTCAGCACCAGCTCTTGATTGGGCAGCTCCTCGAACGCCGCGTCTACCGCCGGACGGGGAGTCCGCCTGCGGGAATTTGAGTACTGTGTGCTTGCTCTCATTGCAATACCGTTGCAGCCCCTACCCGGGCCCCCACCATTCGTTCGACGAAGAACTCCAGGTGGCCTCGCGCACCTTGCGGCGCAGACCACTTATCGGCCTTCGAGGCGAGATTCTTGAGCGCAATGGATGAAATAGAGGCGGGATACGCCTCCACGACGGCGGTCTGACGCTGCACCGCCCGGCGCAGGTAATCGTCATACGGTACCGATCCTGCGAACTCGAGGGTGACATTGAGAAATCGGTCACAGACGCGCGAGATCTTGTCGTACAGCGCGGGTCCTTCGCCGGAGCGGCGCGTCTGATTGGCGAGAATCTGAAAGCGCTGCACGCCGTGCTCGCGGCTCAGCACCTTAATCAGGGCGTAGGCGTCGGTGATCGAGGCGGGCTCGTCGCAGACCACGATCAGCACGTGGTGCGCGGCGCGGCTGAAGGTCAGCACGCTATCGGAGAGACCCGCCGCCGTGTCGACCACCAGCACCTCGACCCGGTGATACAGATCGCTGAACGCGCGGATGATCCCGGCATGCTCGGCTGCCGAGAGGCTCGCCATATGCCGCATGCCGGACGCGGCCGGCACGATCTGCAGGCCGTGCGGACCGGTGACGATGGCGTCCTCGAGCGTGCACTGGCCACCCAGCACGTGCCCGAGATGGAACCGCGTGTGCAGGCCGAGTAGCACGTCTACGTTGGCGAGCCCGAGATCGGCATCGACCAGCATCACGTCGCGTCCCGCCGCCGCAATGGATACCGCAAGATTGGTCGAGACCGTCGTTTTGCCGACGCCGCCCTTGCCGCCCGTGACGGCGATCACCTTGACCGGCCGC
>DASYNV010000183.1:0-3575 GCA_036008365.1 Steroidobacteraceae bacterium
CACCAGCGCGCAGTTGCTCGAACCGCTGCATCAGCGCGCTCGCACCGGCCACCGCGCGGGCGTGCAGCAGCGCCTGATGCTCCCAGGTCCAGGCCTCCTCACGCTGATAGTCGGCAAAGGCGTCGATGCTCGTGATCAGCAGGCCCGCCTTGCCGCTCGGGCGCAGTCGCATGTCGACCTCGTAGAGGCGCCCGGCGCGCGAATGCACCGTCAGCAGGTGTACCGCGCGCTGCGCAAATCGCAGGAAGAACACCTGGTTGTCGATAGTGCGCCCGCCCTCGGTGTCCTGCTGGGCGCCGCTCGAATCGTGCAGGAACACCAGGTCCAGATCCGAGGCGTAACCGAGCTCCATGCCGCCGAGCTTGCCGTAGCCGATCACGCACAAGCGCACGTCGCGCCGTGCCGCACCTTCGCCGCAGCGGGGCGTGCCGAGCGTCGGCGTAAGTTGCTGCCAGGTCAGGCGCAGAGCATGCTCGATGATAAGCTCGGCGACATCGGTCAGGCGGTCGCTGACTTGCATGACCGGCAGGTGCAACAGCAGATCGGCGACCGCAAGACGGAAGATCGCGGCGCGCTGAAAGTGCCGCAACCGTTCGATCATCTGTTCCTCGTCGCCCTCATCGACGCCATCCATGCGCTGCGCCAGATCCGCCGCGAGCGTCGCACGATCCGGCGACTGCTCGAGCAGGCGTTCATCGATGAGCTCATCGAGCAGCAGCGGATGCGCGGCGATCTGATCGATCAGAAAATCGCCATGCGTGGCCAGCTGCACCAGTCGCGCGCGCGCGCGCGCGTTATGCAGCAGCAGCGCGAAGTAGGCCGAGCGCGCGCCGATACTCTCGAGCACGCGCAGCAGCCGCTGCAGCGCGCGCAGCGGCTCAGGCGTAGGCGCGATCTCGCGCACCAGCACCGGCAGCAGCGCGGTCAGCCGCCGCGCACCCGCCTTGTCGAGCCGGCGGGTCGGCGCCGCGTCGTTGAACTCCCGCAGGCGCTCGGCGGCCACCGCCGGATCGGGCCAGCCGAGCGCCGCGAGTCGCGCGATCAGCGCGTCGGCCTCGCCGGCCGCAAGCGGCAGCGCCGAGGCATCCGACTCCGGCGCCTCCTCGCTGCCGAACACCACGGCGCGGAAGTGCGCCGAGACCTGGGCACGGTGCTGCGCCAGCTGCGCCGCCAACCCCGGCCAATCGATACAACCCATGCTCCAGGCCAGGCGCTCGCGCGCAGGCACAGCCAGCGGCAGCCGGTGAGTTTGCTGATCGGCGCGCATCTGCAGCCGGTTCTCGAGCCGCCGTAGAAACAGGTAGGCGGCGTCGAGTTCGGTCACGGCAGCCGCAGGCAGCAGTTTGGCGCCGGCCAGCAGCGGCAGCGCCTGGCGCAGCGAGGTGCTCTGCAGATGCCGCTCCTGACCGCCGCGAATGAGCTGGAACGACTGCACGATGAACTCAATCTCGCGGATGCCACCGTCGCCGAGCTTGATGTCGTCCTCGAGGTCACGCCGCAGCACCTCGCGCTCGATCAAGGCCTTCATCTCGCGCAGCGACTCGAACACGCCGAAATCGAGATAGCGCCGATACACAAACGGACGAATCGCGGCCTGGTAGAGCTCCTGGTAGCCACCCTGGTGCGTGATCGCGCGCGCCTTGACCCAGGCGTAGCGTTCCCAGTCGCGTCCATGAATCTGCAGATAGTCCTCGAGCGACGCTGCGTTCGAGACCACCGGACCGCTGTCGCCGAAGGGCCGCAGGCGCAGATCGACGCGAAACACAAAGCCTTCGTCGGTCTGCTGCTCGAGCAGGCGGATGATCTGCTGCACGACGCGCGTGAAGAATTCCTGGTTGCTGATCGAACGTGCGCCATCGGTCTCCCCGCTCTCGAGATAGAGCGGCACCAGGTCGATGTCGGAGGAGAAATTAAGCTCGCCGCCGCCGAGTTTGCCCATGGCGACGATGATCAGGCGCTGAGCCGTGCCGGACTCGCCGCGCGGCTCGCCGTAACGGCGCACGAGCGTGAACATGGCGAAGCTCTCGGCCACCCGCAGCGCGGCATCGGCCGCCTGCGAGAGATCGGCCAGCGTCTCATCGAGGCTCGCCCACCGCGCGAGATCGCGCCACGCGATCCGCGCGAACTCGGCGCGCCGCCAGCGCCGCAACGCCGCCATGAAGCGCGCCTCTTGTTCGGAATTCGCGATCTGATCGGCCGCGGGCAATTCCGGCGCCGGTAACGCCTCCGCCGTAAGCGCAGCTCCGGCATCGCGCAGCAGGCGCTGCCACAGTTCCGGGTCGCGGCACAGCGCGTCGAGCACGAAGTCACTGAACGCGAGCACCCGGGCGGCGCTGGCGGCGAGCGACGCATCGGCGCTCGCGATGGCGGCGGCCACGCCGGGGGCGCGCTCTGCGAGTACCGACAGGGCCCGACGTTGCGCCGCCTCGAAGGCTTCCATGGATCAGTCGGTCTGCTGCACCGACAGCGCCTGCACCGCGACGCGCACCGACAGCGCGTGCGATCCGCCGCCGAGAATGACGCCCCGCAGCGGCGAGACGTCGCCAAAGTCGCGGCCCCAGCCGAGCATCACGTGCTCCTGCCGCACACGCACGTTGTTGGTCGGATCGAATTCGATCCAGCCCAGCGGCGGCGCGAACACCGCCACCCAGGCGTGCGAGGCATCTGCGCCCAGAAGATCGTCTGCGGACGACTCAGACTCGCCCTCCAGAGCATGCGTTCGCAGGTAGCCACTGACGTAGCGCGCCGCGAGCCCGGCGCTGCGCAGACAGGCGATCATGAAATGCGCGTAGTCCTGGCAGACGCCGCGACGCTTGTGAAACACCTCAAGCAGCGGTGTCGCGATCTCGGTTTCGCCGGGCGCATAGGTGAATTCCGCGTGCACTTTGCTCATCAGGCAGGCGGCCACCTCGAGCACGCTGCGCTTTGGCGCGAGACAATCGCGCGCGAAATCGCTGAACAGGCGCTTGATGCGCACGAACGGCGACTCGCCGCGGAAACGCATGGCCTCGAGCCACTCGGGCGCGCTCGGCTCCGCCTGATAGGACAGTCCGTCGCGCACCGTCTCCCAGCCCTCGCCCTCGTCCAGCGGCGGCTCGGGAGCTGCTTCGAGGCTCACGACCATATCGGCCAGAACGCTAAGCTGATCGTGCGGCCGATCGAGTTCGACGCGCGTGACACGATTGCCGAAGGCATCGACGTGCTCGCTGCGCACGGCCGGCTGCGGCTCGATCAGAAGACGGTGCTCGAGGCACTGCTGGCGCGCGCAATCGCGCGGTGTCAGGTGCAGCAGCTGATGCGAGTGCGCCACCTCGCGTCCATAGCGGTAGCAGGTTTCGTGTCGGACGGCGTAACGCACGGCGCTCATATCGCGACTGTCTGCAGGTCGAGATCCACCAGCGAGAAGTGCCGCGATACCAATCGGTCGGAGGCGCGCGCCGCCGCGGCGGCCAGCTCCGCCAGCGCGGCCGCGAGCAGTTGCCGGCGCTCCGCGCCGGCTTCACTCTCCACCTCGACACCGGCGGACGATGCCGCCGCCTCGATCAGCAGCGCAATTGCCTGCTCAAAGGGCTCTT
>DASYNV010000184.1:0-5096 GCA_036008365.1 Steroidobacteraceae bacterium
CGAGCCCTCCCTCACTGCCATGATCGGAGAGGTGTCGCAGGCTCGCGCGCGCATCATCGATGCGCAGCGCCGGCTGATCCAGGCGGTGGACTCGCGCGACACCGAGGCGGCGCAGACCTGGATGGCCAAGCACATCCGGGATTTCAAGCGCGGCTTCGAGCTCGCCGGCATCAATCTGCGGCATACTGTGGCACAGAGCGGGCGCGCAGCCGCGGCCGCAGCAACCTGATCCGAGCCTTAGCTCGATGTTCACGTACACCTGTTTCGGGACCAATGATCTCGCAGCCGCCGCGCGTTTCTACGATGCGGCGATGGCGGCGTTGGGGCACAGCCGCTGCCGCGTCGCAGACGATCCGGCCTGGGATGGCTGGATCGGCTGGGGCACGTACCTCCGCGGCGGCGCAGAGGAAATCGCGCTCTGGGTCTGCCAGCCCTTCGACGGGCGACCGGCGAGCGCCGGCAACGGCACCATGCTGGCGCTGCGCGCCAGCTCCTGGCAGCAGGTGGATGATTTTCACGCCGCGGCGCTCGCGCACGGCGGGGTCAGTGAAGGCGCGCCGGGCCTGCGCCCGCAATACAATGCCGACTTCTACGCCGCTTACGTGCGCGACCCCGATGGCAACAAGCTCGCAGCGGTCTGCCGCGGTTTCACCGCGCGGCCATGAATGCGCCGCGCACCTGGTTGCTGCTTGCCCGCCTCGCGTGCGCGCTCGGCGCATTGACGCTGCTGCTGATCGGCGTCGCGAGGGCCGATCCGAATGGCGCCACGGGCCCGGCCGCCGCCGGCGCGGCCGAGCACGCGCAGATCGAGTTGCCGGTCGCCATCCTCGAGCGCTACACGGGTTACTACCAGATCGCCGACCGGCTCGTGCTCACGATCACGCGCCAGGGACAGCAGCTCCTCGCGCAACTGACCGGACAGCCTGCGGCCGAGATCTACCCCGAGACCGCTGCATCGTTCGTCTACAAGGTGGTCAATGCACGCATTGATTTCATCCCCGATCCGCCCGCACAGATCACCGCGCTGGTGCTGCATCAGCGCGGCACCGACCACGTGGCGCAGCGGATCGACGCCGCGCAGGCGCAGCAGATCCAGGCGGCAGTCGCGAACCGCGTGCAGGATCAATCGCCAGCGCCGGGATCCGAGCAGGCGGCGCGACAAATGCTCGCCGGCGTCGCCGCCGACGCACCCGACTACGCCGCGATGACGCCCGAGCTCGCGCTGGCCACACGTCAGCAGCTGCCGCAGCTCAGGGCAAGTCTGGCCGCGCTCGGCGCGGTGCAGTCGATCAAGTTCGAGGGTGTTGGCAATCAGGGCTGGGATCTGTACCTCGTGCGGCACGAGCACGGCAGCTCTCAGGTCCGGATCCTCATGAATCCGAACGGCATCATCGCCGGCGCGCTCATTTCGGCCGGCCCATGAATACACCCAATGACCCGCAGGCGCCGCGTCGCCGGCGCAAGTTCCGCCTGCCGCTCAAGGTGATCGCGATCTCGTGGAAGGATCTGCTGCAGACCCTGGTGCCCATCCTGATTCTGAGCGCGGCGGCGATCGTGCTGGCGCTGCACTTCGTGCGGCCGGCGCCACCGAGCGAACTCACGCTCAGCGCCGGTCCCGCCGGCAGCACGTTTCGGGCGGTGGCCGAGAAGTACCAGAAGGTGCTGGCGGCCAACGGCATCAAACTCAACATCATCACCTCGGAAGGCTCGCTCGACAATCTCAATCGACTGACCGATGCGGCCTCGGGCGTGGACGTGGCGCTGGTGCAGGCCGGTGTCACGGGCGCGGGCGATACCAGTGACATCGTCTCGCTCGGCAGCATGTTCTATCAGCCCGTGATCATCTTCTATCGCAGCCGTGCCGTAGTGCACCGGCTATCCGAGTTCGACGGTCGGCGTATCGCCATTAGCGCGGAGGGCAGCGGTACGCGCTTCCTGGCGATGGCAATGCTCAAGGACAACGGCATCGATCTGCAGGACGGCAAGACCAAGCTGCTCGATCTCGAAGGGGAGAGCGCGCGTTCGGCGCTACTGAACAGGCAGGTCGATGCGATCTTCCTGAGCGGAGATTCGGCCTCGCCGGCTACGATCCGCGAGATGCTGCACACCCCCGGCATTCGGCTGTTCGATTTTGACCAGGCCGATGCCTACGTGCGCCGCTTTTCGTACCTGAGCAAGCTCGTGATCCCGGCGGGCGCGTTCGATCTGGGTGAAAACCTGCCGCCGACACCGATCAGTATGCTGGCACCGACGGTTGAGCTGCTGGCGCACTCGGATCTGCATCCGGCGCTCTCGGACCTGCTGATCGAGGCCGCGATCGACACCCATGGCAAGGCTTCACTGCTGCAGAACGCGGGCCAGTTCCCGACCACCTTGATCCACAGTTTTCCGATCGGCACCGAAGCGTCGCGCTACTACAAGTCCGGCCGCAGCTTTGCCTACCGCTACCTGCCATTCTGGCTCGCGAGCCTGCTGACGCGCGCGCTGGTGGTGCTGGTTCCGATCTTCGTGATCGTGATTCCCAGCTTGCGCTACCTGCCGCAGCTCTATAATTGGCGCATCCGCAGCCGCATTCATCGCCGTTATGGCGAGCTCATGGCGATCGAGCGCGAGGCGCTCGTGGCCATGTCACCCGAACGCCGTGCCGCATTGCTCGATCGGGTCGATGAGATCGAGCGTTCGGTGATCGCAGTGAAGATGCCGGGCTCACACGGCGAGACGCTCTATCGGCTGCGCGAGCTGCTGCGCTTCGTGCGCGATCGGCTCTCGCAGGTGCCCGTGAACGGCGAGCCGCCGCCAGCGGCCGAGGAACCGGAAGAGGCGGAGGACTAAGGCAGGGCCGGCATTGCCGCCGCTGTCTTTTTCGATGCAAACGAGGCCGTGCCCGGTGCAAAGGCGGCCGCCAGCGGGCGTGTCGGAAACCCCGGTTTCATGGCCGGCAGATCGCTCGGCAAGTTGAATTGGCGCCGGCCGAAATCCCAGCTCACCCGGTGGCCGAAATCGATGCGCAGATTCTGGTGCGCGGCCATGCTCAGATTCACGATTTCGCGCCGTCCGGACAGATCGGTGGCCTTGGCGGTGGCGGCGGGCAGGGCCTTTGGCAGCGAGTGCTGATCGATGCGCAGGCCATAGATGCGGGCGGGTGCCGATGGGCCGATGGGCTGGGAGATGTACAGCATGATCTCCGGGCCGTTGAGACTCGGGACCGTGCCGCCCGACTCGCCGGCCCAGCAGGCAGCGGCCCAGGGCAGTGGGGCGCTCAGCAGCGCCAGACACCTGAACACACGATCGTCTCTGCGTCTCCTTGTCACCTACAGACCTCCCGGCCTGAGCTTCGATCCCAGTATGCGCGCCGGTGCACGGAGCCCCGGCGACCCCGAGAAAATTGTGACGTGGTCGCTGGTATTGAGCGGCAGCGGGCATGTTATGGAAACAAGGCACCCGAACATCGAAAAAACGTGATCGTTGCGGGAATTATTTTAGGCATCGAGCCGTGCCGGCTGGCGCAGTTCGGTGCCGCGCCAGAGATACAGTGCCAGCAGCGGCTGCGCATCGGTGCGCATCGCATGCGGCTCGAAACTCGCGTGGTGGATCACTGCACCCGGTGGCTGCCGCACCCAGCCGCGATCGGACTGATGCCAGTCCGCGCTGCCCGAGAGCGATATGTAGAGCTCTTCGGCCTCGTGCCGGTGCGAGGGGTAGAGCGTCTCGGGTCCGAGCAGCAGCAGCCCGCAGGCGAGCCGCTCGCTGAGCATCATTCCCGTGGGTCCGATCAGCTCGCACCAGCCGTAGCGCTCGAGAAAGGCCGGCTCGGCTTCGCGCACCGTGTAGGTCTGCCGCCACAACAGCCCCGGCGCTGCGGCGCACAGGCACTCGCACAGCGCCGCGCTGAAAGGGGGCGCTTCGCGCGTGGCCTGCTGCAGCCAGCGCAGCACCGGTAGCGAGCAGGGTTTGCGCATCGGCGCAGCGCCATCGGTAGGCGCCGGCCATAACGCCAGGAACGGCGCGAGCGGCGTGCGGCCAAGCGAGCTCAGCAGGCGGTGAGATTCGGCAATGAGCCCACCGTCAGTTCGGATGGTAGTCGCGCTCGATGTGATGCAGCCATTGCTCGGGATAGAAATACACCTCGCGCAACGAGCCGTCGGCATAACGCGCCGCCTGGTCGTTGAAGTGCCGCGACTTCGGATCGCCGCTTTCGCCGCCCATCGTGATCGCGCGCGCCGAAATCCGCTCGCCGAACTCGACGATCGCAACGAAGCTATTGCCATTGGTACCGTAGTACTTATTGGTCCCCTCGTACCGGCGTGCGCCGTAGGAGGCCAGCGAGCCCCAGCGGGCGGAGGTGAATTCCACCGGGATGCTGGGGGCGGCATCGTTGAACTTCTGCACGATGTCGCCGGTCAGGCGCTGGCAGCGATTGATCTCGCCCCACGGCACACGCCAGGTGCCGAAGTCGCGCTCGAGTCGATCGGACACGGCTGCCAGCACCGACAGTTTCTGCTCGGTGCTGGTGCGCTCGGCCATGTTCACATACACGGACAGGTTCTCGGCATTGGCATCGCTCGTGGCCTGATTCCAGAGTTCATCGCCCCAGAGCGCGGCCAGCGTGGTGGCGACCGAGTGCACGCCCCAGCGATCGTCCCAGCCGCGCAGCACCTCGATCTGATCGGCCAGCTTTGCTTTGAGCGGATTGGCGCTATCGAGGCCGTCGTAGGCTGCCACGAGCGCCGGCATCAGCTGCGCGAATGCCGGCAGGTAGGAATCGAAGGCCGTGGCATTGAGCGAGGACTGAGTGAAATCCTTCTGGCCCGTGAGCAGCAGCGTGGCGTGGACACCGCGCGGATTCTCGCCGGCAGTGTCCATATAACGCGGGAAATGCTCGCGCTTGGGACTGCTGTCGCCGGCCGCCGAATACGGCCAGTCGTTGGTGTTCATGATCCAGCCGTTGGGCGGGTTCAGAAGGTGCGGCGCCTCGTCAAGCGCATGCAGTCCCTGCCAATCGGTCGCAGGATCGGCGCCGTCGACCGGCTGGGTGTAGTCGAACTGATCGTCGCGGCGCGGCACGAATTGCGGGTGCAGGTAGGCGATATCGCCGT
>DASYNV010000185.1:0-4169 GCA_036008365.1 Steroidobacteraceae bacterium
TTGGCGAGCAGTGTCTTGCCGAGCCCTGGTACGCCCTGCACCAGCACGTGCCCGCGGGAAAGCAGTGCGATTACCAGCGCGTGCACGGACGCCTGAGCACCGATGACGACGCGGCCGAGCTCCTGCGTCAGAACCTCCTCAAGCTGCTGTATCGAGGTGCTCATGCGGCAAGTTGCCTTTCGGTTTTGACGATCAGATTGTGCAGGCGTGTCAGCGGCACGCGTCGATCCGAGTACGCGTCCGCATACCATTCCCTGAGCTGCGTGATGTCGCCGCGCGTCACTCGCGGGTGATGCTCGAGCCACTCCCACGGCGATTCCGGATCCGGCGCCGTGCGCCGGCTGACCCGTAGGCGCAGGAAAAAGAACTCGAACATACGCCGGGCAGCGGCCGCCGGCCGCAAGACACGCGCCAGGAACGTACCCGTGGTGCGCACGAGGTCCTCCTCGCGCGGCGCCGCTGCGCGCGGCGGCGGCATGCGCAGCTTCGTGCTACCGAGCACCCACACGAGCCATACCAGCGCAAGACAACCGAACGTGGCGTACAGACGCCGATCCCGGTAGAACTTGGCCGGATCGTAGCCGGCGCTCAGCCCCTGGTGCTCGTCATCGAACAGCACCGCCCCGGCAGGCGTCACCGACGCGCTGACGATATTGGCCAGCAGTTGCGCGTTGTCGGCCTGGCCGAGCGCACGGTTACTGAACACGGAACCGAAGCCACTGATGAGCACGGTTCCCGGACCATCGGGCAGGATCCACAGAACGCCCTCGCCGCTCTCACTCACGTGAGCCAGGGAAAGCAGGAAACCATCGCGCGGCACCGTCAGGTTCCAGGTGCGCGGCGCGTAATCGGAAAAGGCGTACGCCGCCTGGACTTTGTCGAGAAAGCGGTGCGGGCGGTTTGGTACCAGCGTACGGCGCTGCGGTTTCGCCAGTACCTGCGCCGCCTCGGCGATGCGCTCACCGGTACTCTCGCTGCGGTGCTCCGGCGCTGGCACGGCGTTGCCCTTGCCGGCAACCGAGGGTGGTGGCTGCTGCGCCGGCTTAGCCCGCGAATGATCACGGGTGCGCACGAGTTCGAGCTCGACACCCGTCAGCAGTTGCAGGTCCTTCTCCAGAACGCCGCGCTCGCGAGCCCAGGCGGGCCGGTCGCTGATCGCCGCCAGAACAAGGACGGTGTTGCCGTTGCGGACCCATTGATCCAGTGCCACGGCCTCGTCGTTGCGGAAAGTGGTGACCGCCGGCAGCGTCACGATCAAGAGGTTACCGGCCGGGGCAAGGTCGTGCCGTTTGGCGAGCGACCCAAAGCGCTCGCGCAGAGACACTGTACGCACGCCCTCCTCACGCAACCAGCTCAGGGCGCCCAGGAGTCCGTTATCGCCCCGTTCGATGCTGGTGGGCGCGGACTCGGTTCGGCTATCGAATCCACCACCGCGCACAAACAGCGTGAGGAACAACAGCAGCGCCGCGAGCGCCAGCCCGAGCGTCGTGAGTCGCTCGCGCACCGCTTATGCCTCCGCTGGCGCAGCCATGGCAGCCATTGCGAGCGTGCTGAGCAGCTCGCGTCCTCGCGCTAGCGCTGCGGCCACAGCCTCTGGTGCCACGGTGCGGCCGGAGAAGCGTACGCGATCGCACACCGCCACCAGCTCCGTCAGTCGCGCGCGGTCCGCTTCATCGGACAAGCGTGCGCGCCGGGCAACCTCCTGCGCGGTGAAGGCGCGCGCGGGGGGCAAACGGTCCTGCTCGGCGAGGCGCATCGCTATGCAATCGAGCAGCAGCGCGGGTTGCGCGGCCACGGAGGCGCGCTCAATCTCAGCGAGTGTCAGGGCGATGCGACCCGCATCCGCAGCGCTCGCGGCGCGAGTCACGCGTTGTCGCCTCCGCAGCAAGCCGGCGAGCCGCAACTCATTGAGTACCACCGCAACAGCGAATGCCATCACCAGGGCGAGCGAACCCCAGACGATTGCCTGCTTGAGGCCCTGCGCCAGGTGTATGTCAGCGAGCAGCCGTCGCCACCCATGCTCCTGCGACGGACGCGGCGTGAACAGTTCGCGCAGCCACTGCTTGCAACGCGACCACCAGCCCGCCTGTGGCGCTTGCGCAGCGGTGACCCTGGCCAGCACGGCAGCGACACGTTCGACGTGCAGCTGATGTCCCGCGGCGGCGGGGGCCGCCTCGCGCGCCAACAGATCGCGCAGTTCCGACAGGCCCTGCGCCGAGAGCTGGTTATCGGGCTTGTTCCAATCGGCAGGCAGCCAGGCCGCCCAGGGACTGGCGAGCAGGCTAGGCGTGAGTTCCGGGCAGCGCGCGGAGATGCGCGCGTAACCAATATCCAGTCCCCGGTCCAGCTGACCGAGGCAATCGTCCAGCGCGCCGAGCGCATCACGTGTCTGAGCAGCCGGCGCTCCGGCGGCCACAAACAGCAGCGCCAGAAGCCAGCGAGCCACGATTCAGGTAGCGGAAATGCGCTGTGCGAGGTCGGCGCCTTCCTTGCGGACGCTGAGGTCACCGAAGACGGCGAGACCGAGGGCGGTGTAATAAGGAGTCACGAGTGCCCCCAGGGCAACGACGATGACGCTCGTAGTCGCGGCGACTACGGCCACATCCCCACGGCCCACGAGCGCCGCCAAGAATGCCGCCAGTGCGCCGAACAGAAAGTAGAGGACCAGCAACACGATCAGCGCCACCGCATAGATCGCGCTCAGACGCCAGAAGCTGCCGGAGGTCAGATGCCAGCTGCGCCGGAAGCTTGCGGCCGCGCCGGAGCCGTCCGCGATGAGAATGACCCAGGCACTGGAAGAGGCAATGAAGAGGTAACTGATCGGAATAAGCGCGAGTACCACCCACGCCCCGCGAGCTGCACCGGAAAACAGCCACGCAGGCGCCCAGCAGACCGCGCACGCCAGTGCGATGAGCAAACTGAGGAGCAACCAGTGGAAGGCACGACCCAGTCCGGTGCGAAACTCCCCGCCGATCGGTCGATCCGTGAGCAGGGCGTGCTGTCGCAGCAGCACCGCTGCGTAGAACGCGAGGACCAGAATCGTACCTACCACGTACATGACCCAGAAGAGCGGATCACGCAGTTGGCTGAAGAACGACTGCGCCAGCAAGCCACGGCCGCGCGCCAGGCTGTAGAGATTGGGGATCTGACTTGCGATCACGCCCAGCCCCGCCAGTAGCAAGCATTTCGTCACGGTGGCACGGAAGATGCGAAAGGTGAGATCCAGAATTTCTCCGACTGACAGCGGCCGTTGAGGCGGGTACGGTATGTTGAGCATGCCAACATCTTAGCGCCGTTACGCAGACGCGGATATGACCATTACAGCGAATGTAAGCACACTGCTCGCGGAGGGTGTCCGGTGCCTGGCGGCGACAGCCACCGGCGATGCGAACGCGGCCGCGCGACTGGAAGCGGGGGTGTTGCTCGCGCACGTGCTTGAGGTGCAGCGCACGCGGATCAGTTCCCATCCCGAGGCTCCGGTGACTTCCGCGCAGGCCGAGACGTACCGCAGTTTGCTACTGCGCCGCGCCGCTGGAGAGCCGCTCGCCTATCTCACCGGCCGGCGCGAGTTCTGGTCACTGGAACTCGCCGTCAACCCCGCGGTGCTGGTGCCGCGGCCCGAAACGGAGCTGCTGGTGGAGCGGGCGCTGGTGCTCGGTCCGGCAGGGAGCGCGCGCGTCGCGGATCTGGGCACCGGGTCCGGCGCCATCGCGCTCGCGCTCGCCCGCGAGCGGCCGCAGTGGCAGCTGATCGCTACGGACGTGTCGCCGGCGGCGCTCGCGGTGGCGCGCGCCAATGCCGCTGCGCTGGGATGCACACAGGTCGAATTTCGCGCCGGCGACTGGTACCGGCCGCTGGCCGGCGAGCGCTTCGACCTGCTGCTGAGCAATCCGCCCTATGTCGCCGCCGCCGATCCGGCGCTGCACGAGTTGCGCCACGAGCCGCGTTTGGCGCTGACCCCCGGCGAGGATGCGTTCGCGGCGCTGCGCGCACTGGTGCTGGGCGCACCGCAACATCTGGCTGAGGGTGGCTGGCTGCTGCTGGAACATGGCGCGACCCAGGCGGCCGAGCTGCGCGCAGCGCTTGTCCTTGCTGGCTTCCGTCACGTACGCTCGCACCGCGATCTTGCCGGACACGAGCGCATGACGGAAGGACAACGATGATCAGAT
>DASYNV010000186.1:0-6287 GCA_036008365.1 Steroidobacteraceae bacterium
AACAGCGTCGACGAGGCGATCGCGGGCTACTGCAAGACCATCAAGGTAACGCTGTACAAGGATCAATCGCTCGAAGTCGCGGACGACGGCCGTGGCATGCCGGTCGACCTGCACAAGCAGGAGAAGATCAGCGGCGTGGAGCTGATCCTGACGCGCCTGCACGCCGGCGGCAAGTTCACCGAGGGCAGCTACAAGTTCTCCGGCGGCCTGCACGGCGTCGGCGTTTCGGTCGTCAATGCACTCTCCAGGCACCTGGAATGCTGGGTTCGGCGCGAGGGTCGCGAATACAACATCAGCTTTCGCGACGGTCACGTGCACTCCAAGCTCGAGGTCGTCGGCACCGTCGGCGCACGCAACACCGGCACGACGGTGCGCTTCTGGCCCGATCCGAAATTCTTCGACTCCGATCGTTTCTCGGTGCCCGAGCTCAAGCGCGTGCTCAAGGCGAAGGCGGTGCTGTGTCCGGGCCTGCGCGTCAGCTTCACCAATGAGCAGAGCGGCGAGAAGGAAGAATGGTTCTACACCGGCGATCTGGGCGCCTATCTGATCGAGCAATTGGGTTCGGCCGAGCGGCTGCCGCAGGAGCCGATCACGGGCAGCCACAGCACCGATCAGGACGCGGTCGATTGGGCGCTGGTCTGGTCGAGCGATGCCGAGCATCTGATTGCCGAGAGCTACGTCAATCTGATTCCGACCAGTGGCGGCGGCACGCATGTGAACGGTCTGCGCGCCGGCGTGGTCAATGCCGTGCGCGAGTTCTGCGAGTTCCGCAACCTGCTGCCGCGCGGCATCAGGCTCACGGCCGAGGACGTCTGGGACCGTGCCTGCTTCGTGCTGTCGATCAAGATTCGCGATCCGCAATTCGCCGGGCAGTTGAAGGAGAAACTCAGCTCGCGCGAGGCTGCGGCGCTGGTCGAGACGCAGGCGCGCGATGCCGCCGCGCTCTGGCTCAATCAGCACCCGGAAGCCGGCGAGCGCATCGCGCAATTCGCCATCGCCAACGCGCAGGAGCGGTTGCGCGCGGCCGCGCGCGTGGTGCGCAAGCGCGCCGTCAACGGCCCGGCGCTCCCTGGCAAGCTTGCCGACTGCAGCTGTCAGGACCCGGTGCGTTCGGAGCTGTTCCTGGTCGAGGGCGATTCGGCCGGCGGCTCGGCCAAGCAGGCCCGCGACCGCGAATTCCAGGCCATCATGCCGCTGCGGGGCAAGATCCTGAACACCTGGGAGCTCGAGCCCGGCGAGATCGGCTCCTCGCAGGAGGTGCATGACATCAGTGTGGCGATCGGCGTCGATCCCGGCGCGGCCGACCTCTCGGCGCTGCGCTATCACAAGGTATGCATCCTCGCGGACGCCGATTCGGACGGGCAGCACATCGCGACGCTGCTGTGCGCGCTGTTCCTGCGCCACTTCCGGCCGCTGGTCGCCAACGGTCACATTCACGTGGCGATGCCGCCGCTTTATCGCATCGACGCCGGCAAGCAGGTGCACTATGCGCTCGACGATGCCGAGCGTGACGCCACGCTCGAGCGATTGAAGGCCGAGCATGCGCGCGCCAAGCCCGTGGTCACGCGCTTCAAGGGGCTGGGCGAGATGAACCCGACCCAGTTGCGCGAGACCACGATCGATCCGCGCACGCGCCGGCTGGTGCAGCTCACGCTGTCGCCTAAGGATCAGACCGAGCGGCTCATGGACATGCTGCTGGCGAAGAAGCGCGCCGGTGACCGGCGCGAATGGCTCGAACGTAACGGCAATCAGGCCGAGGTAGTCGGCTGATGGCGGAAACTCGCATGGGCTTCGACGGCGTCGAGCAGCGGCCGATGGGGACCTTCACCGAGAAAGCCTATCTCGACTATTCGATGTACGTGATCCTTGATCGCGCGCTGCCGGCGCTGGGCGACGGCCTCAAACCGGTGCAGCGACGCATCACCTACGCCATGAGCGAGCTCGGGCTATCGGCCGCCTCGAAGCACAAGAAGTCGGCGCGCACGGTCGGCGATGTGATCGGCAAGTTTCATCCGCACGGCGATTCGGCCTGCTACGAAGCCATGGTGCACATGGCGCAGGATTTCTCCTATCGCTATCCGATCGTCGACGGGCAGGGCAACTGGGGCTCATCCGACGACCCCAAGGCCTTCGCCGCCATGCGCTACACCGAGGCGCGGCTCACGCGCTATGCCGAGGTGCTGCTCGAGGAGCTCGAGCACGGCACCGTCGACTGGGCGCCGAATTTCGACGGCACACTCGAAGAGCCGCTCATGCTGCCGGCGCGGCTGCCGAACCTGCTGCTCAACGGCACCTCCGGCATCGCGGTCGGCATGGCAACCGACGTGCCGCCGCACAATCTGCGCGAGGTCGCCGCCGCCTGCATTCATCTGCTCGAGGAGCCCGATACGAGCACGCGCGCGCTGCTCAAGCACATCAAGGGACCGGATCTTCCGACCGGCGGCGAGATCATCTCGCCGCGCGCCGATCTGATCGCCTTCTACGACTCAGGCGTCGGCAGCTTCAAGGCGCGCGCCATCTATGAGATCGAGGCGGACAGCGGCCATATCATCGTCACGCAGCTGCCGTTCCAGGTCTCGGGCAGCCGCGTGCAGGAGCAGATCGCGCAGCAGATCCGCGACAAGAAGCTGCCGATGGTCGACGACGTGCGCGATGAGTCCGACCACGAGAATCCGACCCGGATCGTGATCGAGCCGAGGTCCAACCGCGTCGATGTGGTGCAGCTCATGGCGCATCTGTTCGCGACTAGCGACCTGGAGCGCAACTACCGCGTCAACCTGAACGTCATCGGGATCGACGGCCGGCCGCGCGTCATGGGGCTCAAGGCGCTGCTGGCAGAGTGGCTCGATTTTCGGCAGCAAACCGTGCGCCGGCGCCTGCAGCACCGGCTCGACAAGGTCGCGCGCCGGCTGCACATCCTCGACGGATTGCTGATCGCCTATCTCAACCTCGATGAGGTCATCCGCATCATAAGGCGCGAGGAGGAGCCCAAGCCGGTCTTGATCAAGCGCTTCAAGCTCTCGGATGAACAAGCCGAGGCCATCCTCGAGACCAAGCTGCGTCACCTCGCCAAGCTCGAGGAGATGAAGATCCGCGAGGAGCAGGCAGGCTTGTCCGAGGAGCGCACCAAGCTCGAGGCGATCCTCGGCAGCAAGGCCAAGTTGCGCAATCTCGTGCGCGATGAAATCAAGGCCGACGCGGCCGAATTTGGCGACGAGCGCCGCACGCGCATCGTCGAGCGCGCCGCCGCCCAGGCGATCGAGGAAACCGAGCTGCTCGCGAATGAGCCGGTGACGGTGGTGCTGTCCACGGGTGGCTGGGTGCGCTCGGCCAAGGGCCATGATATCGACTCGCGTACGTTGTCTTACAAGACGGGCGATGCCTACCTGACCGCGGCGCGCGGACGCAGCACGCAGCTCGCCGTCTTCATTGACAGCACCGGGCGCGTCTACAGCCTGCTTGCCGCAACGCTGCCTTCGGCGCGCGGCCAGGGTGAGCCACTCTCCGGCCGGCTCGATCCGCCCGATGGTGCGCGCTTTGCAGGCGTGCTGATCGGCGAGCCCGAGGATCTGTGGCTGCTCGCGAGCGATGCGGGCTATGGATTCACGGTGCGCCTGAAGGAGCTGCACTCGCGCAATCGCGCCGGCAAGGCGTTGCTCAAGCTCTCCGAAGGCGCGCTGGTGCTGCCGCCGGCACCGGTGCCGCTGAGCGAGGGGCAGCCGCTCGCCGAGGCGCGGATCGCGCTGGTGAATTCCGAAGGGCGCCTGCTGCTGTTCCCGGCCGGCGAGGTGCCGGAGCTCCCGCGCGGCAAGGGCAACAAGCTGTTCGCGATCCCCACCAGGAAGGCCGTCTCCCGGGAGGAGACGCTGGTCGCAATGACCGTGCTCGCGCCGGGTCAATCGCTGGCGGTGTTCTCGGGCGAGCGGCAGATGACGCTGACGCCGGCAAATCTCAAGGATTATGTCGGTGGGCGCGCTCAGCGCGGCGCACTGCTGCCGCGCGGTTGGCGCACCGTGGAGAGAATTGCGGCGATCTAGAGCTCCTCGGCCCTGTGACAGGCGACCTGGCTGTCGCCGAGCTGCCGCAACACCGGCAGTTCCAGGGCGCAGCGCTCGATCGCATGCGGGCAGCGCGTCCGAAACACGCAACCGCTCGGCGGCGAGAGGCTCGATGGAATCTCGCCCGCAAGTGGCGGCGCACGGCGTTGACGCGCGATGCGCGGATCGGGAACGGGCACGGCCTGCAGCAGCGCACGCGTATACGGGTGGCGCGGGCGTTGAAACAGGGCATCGCGCGCCGCGATCTCCATGACACGGCCGAGGTACAGCACCAGTACCCGATCCGACAACAGCTGCACCGCCGGCAGATCGTGCGCAATGAAAATCAGCGACAGCCTGAGCTCGCGCTTGAGCTCGAGCAGCAGCGCAGTAATCTGAGCCTTGATCGAAACATCGAGCGAGGACAGCGGCTCATCGCAGACGATCAGTTCGGGCTCGACGATCAGCGCACGCGCGATGCCGATGCGTTGCGCCTGGCCGCCCGAGAGTTGGTGTGGATAGCGTTGCAGGTGCTGCGGCTCAAGTCCGACCCGTGCGAGCACGGTGAGTACGCGCTCGCGTCGCGCGTCTTCCGACAGCTCGGGTTTAAGGACCTGCAACGGCTCTTCGAGCGTGGCGCCGATGCGCTGGCGCGGATCGAGCGCCGCGATGCCATCCTGAAAGATCATCTGCAGTCGCGCGCGCGCGCGCTGCAGTTCGGTGCCGTTGAGGCTCAGCAGATCGAGGCCGCGAAATCGTACCTGGCCATGCTCGGGTTCGTTGAGTCGCAGCAGGGTGCGGGCCAAGGTCGACTTGCCGCTGCCGGATTCGCCGACGATGCCGAGCGTCTCGGCGCTCGCGAGCGCGAAACCGACATCGTCCAGCGCGCGCACGCGCACGCTCCGGCCGGCGTGGCGCACTGGAAAACTCACACGCAGGTTGCGCACCTCGAGCAGCATCGATGCATCGTACGTGCTCACGCCGGCAGCTCGAGCTTCGGCAACGCCGCCAGCAAGGTCTGCGTGTACGCGTGCCGGGGACTCGCGAACAGCCGCTCGCAGTCCGCCAGCTCGAGCAGGCGCCCGGCGCGCATGACGCCGACGCGATCGGCGAGCTGCGCCACCACGCCCAGATCGTGCGTGACCAGCAGCAGTGCGGCACCGGTGCGGGCGCGCACTTGCTGCAACAGGCTCAGGATCTGCGCCTGGACGGTGACATCGAGCGCCGTGGTCGGCTCGTCGGCCAGTACGATCTCGGGCTCGGCCATGAGCGCCATCGCGATCATGACGCGCTGGCGCATGCCACCCGAAAGCTGGTGCGGGTACTGTCTTGCGCGCCGTTCCGGCTCGCCGATCTGCACTGACTCGAGCATCTCGAGCGCACGTTGCTCGGCGGCACGGCGCGAGCTGCCGCCGTGCACTCGTGACACTTCGCTGAGCTGGTCGATCACGCGCAGGTACGGATTGAGCGCGGACATCGGATCCTGGAACACCATGGCGATGCGCGCGCCGCGCAGGGCGTTGAGCGCCGGCGCGCCCAGTCCCAGGAGCTCGGTGCCGCGGTAGCGGATGTTGCCGCGCAGCCGCGCCTGCGACGACAGCAGGCCCATGATTGCCAGCAGCACAGCGGTCTTGCCGGAGCCCGATTCGCCGACCAGTCCGAGGCATTCGCCAGCGCCCAGATCGAGATCCAGGTCGTTGACGGCATCGACTGCGCCGTGAGCCGTCGCATAGTACACGCCCAGACCGCGAATCTGCAGCAGCGGTGCCGTACTCATGATTGCTGGCGCGGATCGAGCAGATCGCGCAGACCGTCGCCGAGGAAGTTGAAGCAATAGACGATTGCCGCCAGCACCGCCGCCGGGACCAGCAGCAGGTGAGGGTGCGCCTGCATGTCCGATGCGCCATCGGCAATCAGCGATCCGAGCGAGGCCAGCGGTACGCGCACGCCCACGCCGAGAAAGCTCATGAACGCTTCGAACAGGATCACGGTCGGTACCGTGAGCGTGGCATAGATGATCACTACGCCCAGCAGGTTCGGCACAATGTGGCGCCCGATCATGCGGGCACCGCGCACGCCCGAGACGCGTGCGGCCTCGATGAATTCACGCCGCTTGAGCGACAGCGTCTCGCCCCGCACGATACGCGCGATGTCGAGCCACGAGACCGCGCCGATAGCGACGAACATCAGCCACAGTTCGTGCCCGAACAGCACCGTCAGCACGATCACGAACGGCACGAACGGCACCGA
>DASYNV010000187.1:0-2644 GCA_036008365.1 Steroidobacteraceae bacterium
CGATCTGGTGCGCTCCGTACTCGAGGAGCAGCAGCAGACCATCGAGGAGCTCGAGCGCTACATCCGCAGCTGATGGCCGCGCGCGCCTTACTTGCGCCAGAAGGTCGGCGTGAACAGCACCGCGCAGGTGATGATCTCGACCCGTCCCAGAAACATGCCGGCGATGCAGATCCAGCTCTGGAAATCATTCAGCGTGCCGTAGTTGGTCGAGGGCCCGACCAGATTCAGCCCGGGACCGGCGTTGTTGATGCAGGCCACGATCGCTGACATCGCCGAGACGAAATCCAGGCCCGAAATCAGCAGCGCGAAGGTCAGCACCGCAAGGGTGATGAAGTACAGAAAAATGAAGGCCAGCACCGAGTAGACCACGCCGTTCGGCACCGTCTGGCCGGCGATCTTGAGCGGTGTCACGGCCTGCGGATGCACCAGCGTGAACATTTCGCGCAGCGACTGCTTGAGCAGGATCAGCGAGCGGAACATCTTGATGCCGCCGCCAGTCGAGCCGGAGCTGGCGCACAGGCAGCTCAGGAACAGCATCCACATCGGCGCAAAGATCGGCCAGCTGCCGTAGTCGACGCTGACGAAGCCGCTGTCGGTCGCCATCGAGATGACGCTGAAGGCGGCGTAACGCATCGACACGAAGATGTTCGGGTAGACCTGCTTGAAGTCGATGAAGATCCCGATCACTGCGCAGCTGCCCAGGATCAGCAGCAGCATCCAGCGCGCTTCCGGGTCGCGGCGATAAAGTTTCAGATCGCCCTTGCGCAGCGCGATGAAGTGCGTGGCGAAATTCATCGCGGCGATCAGCATGAAGATCATCAGCACCAGCTCGATCAGCGGCGAGTGGTAGAAGGCAATGCTGGCGTCGTGGGTGGAAAAGCCGCCGAGGCCGAGGGTCGAGAAGGCATGGCAGATGGCATCGAACGGCGGCATGCCGGCGGCCCAGAGCGCCAGGGCGCAGGCGCCGGTGAGGCCTACGTACACCGCGCCGAGCGTGCGTGCGGTCTCGGTGATGCGCGGTGCCAGCTTGGCGTCCTTGACCGTGCCCGGGGCGCCGGCGCGATAGAGCTGCATGCCGCCGACACCGAGCAGCGGCAGGATCGCCACCGCGAGTACGATGATGCCCATGCCGCCGAGCCAGCTGAGCGCGTGACGCCACATGTTGATCGAGTGCGGCAGCGTATCGATGCCGTTGAGTTGCGTGGCGCCCGTGGTCGAGAGGCCGGACATGCTTTCGAAGTAGGCGTGCGTGAAACTGATGTCCGGCAGATCCATCAGCAGCGGAATCGCCGCCACGGCCGCAATCGTGACCCAGCCGACCGTGACCAGCAGATAGGCATCGCGCGGCTTGAGATCGTACTGGTAACGATGCGTTGCCACGCGCAGCAGCACACCGCCGCCGATGCTGACCGCGGCGCCGATCAGGAAGCCGCGCAACGAACCGATCTCGCCATAGAAGAGGCCCGTCAGGATCGGCAGCAGGAAGTACAGCGCGAACCAGGTCAGCAGCGAGCCGAAGATATTCAGTACCCCGAGCAGCGAGCGCATCGCGCAGTCCTAGGCATCGCTCTGGAACAGCCGCGACACCGCGTCGATGTGGCGGCGATCGGACAGGAAGATGATCACGTGATCCTCCGCTTCGATCGTGGTGTCGTGATGCGCCATGATCACGCGCTCGCCGCGCACGATGGCGACCACGCTCGCGCCCGACGGCAGGTCGATCCGCTCGAGCGTGCGGCCGATGACGCGCGAGCGGCCCTGCGTGCCATGCACGACGGCCTCGATCGCTTCGGCGGCGCCGCGCCTGAGTGAGTGCACGCGCACCACGTCGCCGCGCCGTACGTGCGCCAGCAGCGTGCCGATCGTGATCGTCTGCGGCGAGATCACGATGTCGATGCTGTGATTCTCCATGAGCTGGCCATAGGAGGGTCGGTTGATGAGGGCCATGACGCGGCGCGCGCCGAGCCGCTTGGCGAGCATGGCCGAGAGCACGTTGGCTTCCTCGGAATTCGTGAGTGCCGCGAACACATCGGTGCTGTCGATGTTCTCCTCGACCAGCAGCTCCTCGTCGGCGGCATCGCCATTGAGCACGATGGTGTTCTCGAGGATCTCGGAAATGCGGCGCGCACGGCGCGGGTCGCGCTCGATCAGCTTGACCTGATTGCTCTTCTCGAGCGTGCGCGCCAGGCGCAGCCCGATGTTGCCGCCGCCCGCGATCACGAGCCGCCGCACCGGATCCTCGCTGCGCCGCAGTTCCGCGAGCACGCGCCGCAGATCGTCCTGGGCCGCCACGAAGAAGATCTCGTCGTTCTCTTCGATGACGGTGTCGCCGATCGCGGGCACCAGCCGGTCGTTGCGGTAGATGGCGGCTACGCGCGCTTCGGTGTCGGGCAGGTGCTCCTTGAGCGCGCGCAGCTCGCGTCCGACCAGCAGGCCGTCGCGACGCGCGCGCACACCGACCAGCTGCACGCGCCCATCGGCGAAGTCGACCACCTGCAGCGCGCCCGGGTACGACAGCAGCCGCGCGATATATTCGGTGACCAGCTGTTCGGGGCTGATCCAGACATCGACCGCGAGCGCGCCCTCGGTGAACAGCTGTTCGCGCTGCGTGTATTCCGGCGCGCGGATACGCGCGATCTTGGTC
>DASYNV010000188.1:0-10608 GCA_036008365.1 Steroidobacteraceae bacterium
AAATGGTGCCGCTCGCCGCCTTCAGCCATTATGGCCCGGGCAGCACGCCGCTGGCGGTCAACCACGACGGGCTGTTCGTCGCCACCACGATCTCCTTCAATCTGGCGCCCGGGGCTTCGCTCGGCGAGGCGGTGAGTGCCGTCAACGACGCGATGAACCGGCTCGGAGTGCCGGCCTCCATCCAAGGCAGCTTCCAGGGAACCGCGCAGGTATTCCAGCAGTCGCTCTCGAGCGAACCCTGGCTGATCGCCGCAGCCATCGTCGCGGTCTACATCGTGCTCGGTGTGCTGTACGAGAGCTACGTCCATCCGATCACGATCCTGTCGACGCTGCCCTCGGCCGGCGTCGGCGCGGTGGTGGCACTGCTGCTGTTCGGGACCGAGTTCAGCCTGATCGCCCTGATCGGCGTCATCCTGCTGATCGGCATCGTCAAGAAGAACGCGATCATGATGATCGATGTGGCGCTCGAGACCGAGCGCTCGCGCCAGGTGAATGCTCGTACGGCCATCTACGAAGCCTGCCTGCTGCGATTCCGGCCTATCATGATGACCACGATGGCCGCATTATTCGGTGCGGTGCCGCTGGCCGTGACCACCGGCAGCGGCGCCGAAATGCGCCAGCCACTCGGCATCTCGATCGTCGGCGGCCTGCTGGTCAGCCAAGTACTGACGCTTTACACGACACCGGTGGTTTATCTCTACATGGACCGGTTCCGGGCCTGGCTGTCCGCGCGCATGCAACGCCGCGGCAAGGGCTACCCGGCCACACAACAGCAGTTCACATGAACCGCAGGATACTCAACGGCCTCACACTGCTCGCGCTGCTGCTGTCCGGCTGCAAGGTCGGACCGAACTATCATCGGCCGGATGCACCGGTGGCGAGCGCCTACAAGGAGGATCAAGGCTGGAAACCCGCCGCGCCGGCGCAGATTCCGGGCGATGAGGCCTGGTGGAGCATCTACAACGACCCGCTGCTCGATTCGCTCGAACGGCAGGTCGCAGTCTCCAATCAGACCCTCAAGGCTTCGGAGGCCGCGTATCGGTCGGCCATCGCCCTGGTGGCAATCGACCGCGGACCGCTGTTCCCGGATATCACCGTGAGCGGCGTCAACACGCGCAGCGGCGGCGGCAGCGGTCTCACCCAGGGCGTTGCGACCGGCACCGGCACGACCGTGACCCCCAATGGCAAGTCGCGCGACAACATTTACAGCGCCGGCGCGCAGGCCAGCTGGCAGCTGGACGTCTGGGGCCGGATCCGGCGCGTGGTCGAATCGGATGTCGCCAAGGCACAGGCCAGCGCGGCCGATGTCGCAGCGGCCCGACTCTCGGCGCAGGTGACGCTGGCGCAGGACTATTTTCAAGTGCGCGCCGCCGACGAGCAGCGCCGACTGTATGCGGATTCGATCAAGGCGTTTCAGACCTCGCTGACGATTGCGCAGAACCAGGTCAAGGCCGGTATCACCACGCTGGCGGACGTGTACTCGGCCGAGACCGAGCTCGAGAGCACCCGCGCCGCGGACGTCAACGTAGAGCTCACGCGCGCCAAGTTCGAGCACGCGATCGCGGTACTGATCGGCAGGAATCCGGCCGAGCTTGCCATCGAGCATGGCGGCCTGACCAACTCGGTACCGGTGGTGCCCGCCGGTGTCCCCTCCGAGCTGCTGCAGCGACGTCCCGACATTGCCGCCTCCGAACGCAGCATGGCGAGCGCCAACGCGCTGGTCGGCGTCGCCGAGGCGGCGTGGTTTCCGAGCGTGACGCTGTCGGCCTCGTATGGCTTTACTGCCACCGCGCTGCCGGGGCTGTTCAATGCCGGCAACTCGCTCTGGTCGTTCGGTCCGACGCTCGCCGAGACCGTTTTCAACGGCGGCGCGCGCCTCGCCACCAATCGGCAGGCGCGCGCCAACTATGATGAGGCGGTGGCCAACTATCGGCAGAGCGTGTTGACCGCTTTCGAGGCGGTCGAGGACGACCTGTCGAGCCTGCGCGTGCTGGAACAGCAGGCGGCGCTGCAGACCACCGCGGTCGAGGATGCCAGGAAATCCGAGGCGCTGACGCTGAATCAATACAAGTCCGGCATCGTGGTCTACACCACGCTACTGACCGCGCAGACCACGCGCCTGTCAGCCGAAATCAGCCTGCTCGGCATACAGAGCCAGCAACTGGTCGCGAGCGTCGATCTGATCTCGCAGCTCGGCGGCGGCTGGAGCGCGGCACAGCTGGATCGGCCCGACCGCGGCATCGCCGCGCGCTGAACGCGCGGTACTTGCCAATCGACCGCCGATGCCGTCAGCATCGAGCGTCATTTGTCGGCCGGAGCCATGCATGATGCGGCAGCAGGTGGCGCAGTGACGGCCGAAGCGCGGCGCTCCAAAGAGCACGCGATGGGTCGCCTGCTGCGATCGCTCGGTCCCGGTGTCACGACCGGAGCCGCCGACGACGACCCCTCCGGTATTGCCACCTATTCGGTGGTCGGCGCGCAGCACGGTCTGGCGTTTCTCTGGTCGGCATTGTTCATCTGGCCGCTCATGGGCTGCGTGCAGATGATGTGCGCCCGCATCGGCATGGTGACCGGCATGGGCCTCGCCGGCGCCATGCGGCAGAAGTATCCGCGCTGGCTCGTCGGCCTGGCGGTGCTGCTGCTGCTGCTGGCGAATATCATCAACATCGCCGCGGATCTCGGCGGCATGGCAGACGCGGCGCACATGCTTAGGCTGGGCCCGTCGATGCCGTTGGTCTGGCTGTTCGGGCTCGGCATCAGTGCACTGACGGTGTGGCTGCGCTATCACCAGATCGCCAATATCCTCAAATGGCTGGCGCTGGCTTTGTTCGCCTACGTCATCACGGCCTTCCTGGTGCATCCGGATTGGTCGTCCGTACTGCGTGCGACACTGATCCCGAGCATTCCTCGCGGTAGCGAGGGCTGGGGTGCGCTGGTCGCCATTCTCGGCACCACGATCAGTCCGTACCTGTTCTTCTGGCAGGCAGGCCAGGAGGTCGAGGAGGACAAGGCCAAGGGCCACCACCTGCTCACGAGCCGCCTCGGTGCAAGCCGGCGTCAGCTCGCCGATCGCCGCATCGATGTCGGGGTCGGCACCTTCTTCTCCAATCTCGCCATGTTCTTCATCATCCTGACGACCGCGGCCACGCTGCACCGGCACGGGGTCACCCAAATCGCGACCTCGCGCGATGCTGCCGAGGCGCTGCGTCCATTGGCCGGCCGCTACGCCTATTTCCTTTACACCGTCGGCATCGTCGGTACCGGGCTGCTGGCGATCCCGACCCTAGCGGGCTCCGCGGCCTACGCGGTTGCAGAGACCTTCGACTGGCGATACGGCCTGGATGAAAAATTCAAGAACGCCGCGCCCTTCTATGCCGTATTCGTACTGGCGACGGTTGCGGGCGTGATGCTGGATTTCCTGCGCATCAATCCGATCCAGGCGCTCTACTGGACCGCGATCATCAACGGCTTCCTGGCGCCTTTCCTGCTGCTGGCACTGCTGCTGGTCGCGAACGATCGGCGCATCATGCAGGGCCAGAGCAGCTCGCGGCTGTCACGCAGCGTGGTCGCCCTGACCACGCTGCTGATGTTCGCAGCCGCGATTGCGATGCTGGCGCTCTAGAATTTGTAGCCGAAACTCAGCTCGACGACACGCGGCCGCAGCGGCGTCTGCGCGATGATGAACTGATCGGTGCTGACGAAGGTGCTGGCGTTGGAGTTGGAGAGATTCTCGGCGTAGAGCTCCGCGTACCACGCATCCTTCGACACACCTACGGATGCATTGAAGGTGGAATAGGCCGGATTCTCGAACCGCCCCCTCGATGTGTTGATCGCGCCACCCGTCTCGATGTTCGGGTTCGCACCCGCCTGCGTGTAGGAATGGCCGCTGTGCGTGGCGCCGAACTGCACGAACGGCGTGTATCCGGAAATATTCCACTCATAGCGGGCCCGCACGCTCCACTGGATCGGCGGCGCATCGGCGCTTGGCGCGCCGATGGGACCGAACGGGTTGCTTACCTGCGTACAGGGGGCCGGAAATCCTGGCTGACCGCAAAGCTGCGTGATCGGCTTGCCGAAGTTCGCGCTGGCCGGATTGTCATTGATCAAGGACGGCGAATTGGTCTGCACGCTCTGGTTCCACGAGATCGCGCCCTGCAGCGTCAGGCCGCGGAACGGACGCGCGAGCAGCGAGGTCTCGATGCCGCGGATGCGGAAGTTCTGGCCGTTGGTGTTGTAGAACAGATTGCCGACCACGCCTGGATTGAAGAACGAGATTTGAACGTCGTCCCAGTTCTCCTGGTAGAAGGCGCCGTTCCACTGCAGCCGGTGATCGAGGAATTCGGTCTTCCAGCCGATCTCGTTGTTCGTCAGCCGGTCGGATGAAAACGACCGCGGCACATAGTATTGCGCAACGCCGGTCGAATCGAGCGCATGCGGCACCGCCGAATTCTGATTGAAGCCGCCCGGCCGGAAACCCTGCGAGAAGGTGTAATAGACCATGACGTCCGGCATGATGTGCCAGGTCAGATTGCCGCGGCTCTTCCAGCCGCTCTCGGTATCGCGCAGGTGCTGCGCGTCGAGGTTGAAGCTGTAGAGCGGATTGTGGCAGCCGCCGGGCTGCACGCCGCCCTCGAAACAGCCGAAGCTGGAAATCACGCTGCCGGCGTACAGGTTCTCGAACAGGAAGTGACGCGTGCCGAGCGTGAGCGTCAGGGTCTTTGGAATCAGGTCGTAGTCGGCCGAGGCGAAGAATGCGATCTGCTTGGTCTGCCGCAGCGTGTCCTGGTAGAAGGACGTGGTGTCGGGCTGCGCTCCGAGAGACTGCACCGACGAACCCGGAAAGGGACCGACATCCGATATGCAGCCGGTCGTGACCGTGGCGCTGCATCCCGGCACGCCCTTGTAGCGCCAGGAGGTAACGTCGTACAGCGTGTTGTTTTCCCAATACGCGCCGGCGATGGCGCGCGCGCGCCAATCATCCGGGGTGCTCAACCGCAGCTCGTGCTGCTGATGCGTGTTGCGCTCCGTGGTCCGCCAGGTGGCGCTCGGTGAGTAGCAGTGCGGCGCCAGCGTGGAATCGTATGCCACCAGGTTGCACTGGTAGTAGTCGGCATAGACGCCACGCGCGTAGTTGGTGTAATCGCCGACCTGATCGACGTTGCGCACCAGGTAACCGCCCGTGTACACCGCCTTCAGATCGCCGAACTTGCCGTTCAGCGTCCAGGACGTGCTCTCGAATTTGTCCTTGTCATACGCGTCGTTGAACAGCGTGACCTCGAGCGGCTGCAATGCCCCACCGTCCGAGGCGAAGGGCTGCTGGTAGAACACCCCGCGCGAATCCATGTCCTGGTAGGACTGCGTGATCAGCACATCCCAGTCGTCATTGAACTTGTAGAGCGCCTCGACGCGCAGGCCGGAGTAGGTGACCGGATTGATCGCCCGGGTGGCAACGCTGTAGTTGTTGATCGATACACTGCCCGGCGGCACGCAGAAGCCGGCGTTCGGCTGACCGTCCGGGCATTGGCCGAGGGCGTTGGCCGGATAGTCCCCATAGTGGATGCCGATATCGGTGTCCTTGCGCGTGAAGGTCGCCGGCACGTTGTCGATGTAACCACCACGCGAGTCGTCATAGACGACGGCACGCACGGCCATGTGGTCCTCGATCACGGGCAGGTTCAGCACCGCCGTCACGCTGCTGTTATGATCGCCATGGGCGGTCCAGCCGTAGCTGCCCTTGACGTTGCCCTCGGTGGTGTTGAGCTTGGGCTCGTTGGTAATGTAGCGGATCACGCCGGCCTCGGCGCCGGCACCGAACAGCGTGCCCTGCGGGCCCTCCAGAACTTCGATGCGGTTCAGGTCGGCGGCATAGATGTCGAGATTGCGGTTCGGCAGCTGTGCCGACTGGTTGTCCAGATAGATGGCGACATTCGGCCACAGGCCGGTCGACGAGCTGCCCTGGCTGGCCTGCGAGCCGGCACTCAAGCCCCGCATGAACACTTCGTTCTGTCCCGGTCCATTGCTGGCCGAGGTCACGTTGGGCAGCTGCTTGATGTAATCGTCGAAGGTCTCGACGTTGAGCTCCTGCAGCGTCTCGGAAGTCAGCGCCTGCATCGAGATCGGCACGTCCTGGATGTTCTGCGTGCGCCGCTGCGCAGTAACGGTGATCTCGGCGAGTGTGCCCAAGTCGGCCTCGGCCGTGTCGGGCGCGGGCGCCGCAGCAGACGCGCCCACGGACACGCCTCCCAGGACAGCGGCTACCGCAAATGAGACCTTCGAATTCATTGCTCCCCTCCCAATCTGTGCGCCGATTGTCCCGTGCAGCCGTTATCCAGGGCTTTGACTTTGATTAAATCCGACCCACTCTGGCGCCTGATTGAACGGACGCGTCGTGGCGGTGTTACGGAATCGCCGTTCAGCACTCCGGCACATTGACCGCGAGCCCTCCCTGCGAGGTTTCCTTGTATTTCGACTGCATGTCGGCACCGGTCTGCCGCATCGTCGCAATCACCTGATCGAGCGAGACATGATGCGTGCCATCGCCGTGCATGGCAAGCGAGGCCGCATTGATGGCTTTGACGGCGCCGAAGGCATTGCGCTCGATACAGGGAATCTGCACCAATCCGCCGATCGGATCGCAGGTCATGCCGAGATGGTGCTCCATCGCGATTTCCGCGGCATTTTCGATTTGCGCATTGCTGCCGCCCAGGACAGCCACCAGTCCCGCGGCCGCCATCGCGCAGGCCGATCCGACTTCGCCCTGGCAGCCCACTTCGGCGCCCGATATCGAGGCGTTGAGCTTGCAGAGCGCACCGATCGAGGTAGCCGTGAGCAGGAAGGTGCGGATGCCGGCGATGTCGGCACCATCGACGTGATCGCGGTAGTAGCGCAACACGGCCGGAATCACGCCGGCGGCGCCATTGGTGGGCGCGGTGACGACCCGACCGCCGGCGGCATTCTCTTCGTTCACGGCAATCGCATAGAGACTCACGTAATCCATGATCTCGTGCGGTGCGCGCACCGCGTGAGCTTTGGCCGCCCGCAGCCGCTCATGCAGCGCCGCCGCGCGCCGGCGCACGTTGAGTCCGCCGGGAAGGTTCGCGGAGGCGGAGCCGATACCGCGATCAATGCAGGCCATCATGGTATCGGCCACGCGATCCAGGTGCGCCTCGAGCTGATCGAGTGGCCGCAGAGCACATTCGTTGCGCAGCACCAGTGCGGCAATGGAGAGCTGCTCGCGCGCTGCAATCTCGAGTAATTCGGCCGCGGAGCTGAATGCAAACGGCACCGCCGCAATGTCTGCGACTGGCGCACCGACCTCGTGCTCGAGCGCGATGAAGCCGCCGCCCACCGAGCACCAGCGTTGCTGCAGCAGCACGGCGCCATCGGCCGCATACGCGGTGAAGCAGAGCGTATTGGGATGTGCCAGGGTGACGGTCACCGTGTCGAATACCAGATCCGTGGCCGCGTCGAACTCGATCCGGCGGCCGTCGATTTCGACGAAGCGCTCCTTCGTGGCACGCAGCAGCAATCGTTCCATCGCCGCGGGATCAACCGAGTCCGGACGCTCGCCGTTGAGTCCGGCAACGACGGCGCGATCGCTGCCATGGCCACGTCCGGTCCAGGCCAGCGATCCGGAAAGCACCACGCCGATGCGTCGCACGCGTGGCAGCAGGCCGCCCGTGCGCACCGCATCGATAAAGGCGGTCGCGGCTCGCATCGGACCCACCGTGTGCGAGGAGGACGGCCCGATACCGATCTTGAACAGGTCGAACACGCTGATCATGGTGTCAGGACTCGAACTGGCGGGCTGACTCATGCAGCAGCTGCTGCACGTAGGGCAAAAACGAACGCCAGACCTCGAGATGAAAAGCGTCCGCGGCCGTGCGCCACAGCACGATCGATGCCTTGGCAAACAGCGTGCGTGTGCACATGCCGACCGGGAAGGCCTGGCGGTGCAGATCGAGCGGACAGCCGCTGTTGAGCAAGTCCGCCGCGTGCGCACCGCTGACCTGGAGTGCAACCTGGCGCTGAGAGATATCCACCAGCGCATGTGGCAGGCCGGCCAGTCGCGCACGCAGCGCCGCCAATGCACTGTCCCAGTCCGACTGCTGCACCAGCAGCAGCTGCTCATCCGGCCCGAGCCATAGCGCGGCGCGCGCATCGCCCTCGGCCGAACGACAGGCCTCGAGCGGCAGGCTGACGCCGAACGCCTCGCCCGCAGCAGCGAGCACCGGCGGTCCTCCGCGCAGACTCAACCGCCCGAGTCCGGTCAGTTCTGTGATCTCAACCATTGATGCGTGCCCCGGTTGGATCGTAGAACACCGGCGAGGTCACCTGCACGGCGATCGGGCCGCTCGGCATCGGCACGTACAGCGTCTGCCCCATGCGCGCGCGGCCGCCGCTCACCAATGCCAGAGCGATCGAGCGTCCGACCGCGGCGCTGTGATAAGCGGACGTGACGTGCCCGAGCGGCTTTGCAGGCTGAGCCGGCGCGGCCACGAGCACGATCTGGGCGCCCTCTTCGAGTACGCGCTGCGGATCATCGACCGTGGTCAGGCCGACCAGTTGCTTGCGCTCGGGCGCCGACAGCGCGGCGCGCTCGAGCGAGCGCTTGCCGACGAAATCGGGCTTGGTCTTGCCGATGGTCCAGCTCAAGCCGGCGTCATCCGGTGTGACCGTGCCGTCCGTGTCCTGCCCGACGATGATGTAGCCCTTCTCGGCGCGCAGCACGTGCATGCTCTCGGTGCCGTAGGGGCAGATGCCGAGCGGCGCGCCGGCATCGAGGACGGTTTCCCAAAGCTCCTCACCGCGATCACTCGGCACGTTGACTTCAAAACCGACCTCACCGGTGAAGCTCACGCGGAACAGGCGCATCGGCGCACCGCAAAATCGGCCCTCGAGCACGGCCATGTGCGGCATCGATGCGGCATCGACGCTCACGCCCTGCATGAGCTCGTTATCGATAAGCTGCTGCAATACAGCGCGTGCCTGTGGACCCTGAACCGCGACCACCGCCCATTGCTCGGTGGTTGAGGTAAGCCAGACGTTCAGATCACTCCACTCGGTCTGCAGGTAATCTTCCATGAGTGCGAGCACGCGCGCCGCCCCGCCGGTGGTGGTGGTCACGTGAAAACGATCGTCGGCGATGCGGGCGATCACCCCATCGTCGATGATGAAGCCGTCTTCGCGCAGCAGCAGGCCGTAGCGCGCGCGTCCAGGCGGCAATTTCGTCCACGAATTGACGTACAGTCGATTCAAGAATGTGGCGGCATCGGGGCCCACGACTTCGATCTTCCCCAGCGTCGATGCATCGAGCATGCCGACGCGCGCACGCACGCTCTGGCATTCGCGCGCCACCGCCTGGTCCATGTTCTCGCCCGGCTGCGGAAAGTAACGCGCGCGCTTCCATTGGCCGACATCCTCGAACACCACAGCGTGCTCGATGGCCCAGTCGTGCGAGGGCGTCGCGCGCACCGGATCGAACAGATCGCCACGCGCGTATCCGGCCAGCGCTCCGAAGGTTACCGGCGTGTAGGGCATGCGAAAGGTCGTGAACCCGACTTCGGGAATGGGCTTGTTGAGTGCCTTGGCCACGATCGCGAGCGCATGCAGATTGGAAGTCTTGCCCTGATCGGTGGCCATGCCCGTGGTGGTGTAGCGCTTGATGTGCTCGATCGAAGTGAAACCTTCGCGCAGTGCGAGCCTGAGATCCTTGACGGTGACATCATTCTGCCAGTCGACCACGCCCGCATCGGCGCCGTCGGCGCCAGCCTGCGGCAACGCGCCGAGCCAGGCACCGCTGCCGGCATTGACTTCGTCGACCCGGCGCTTTGGAACCGTGGGTGAGGCATAGCCCAGACTCAAGAGCGCGGCCTGCGCCGCCGCTGCCCCATCGCCGAGGCTCGCCGCAACACTCCCCTGCCCGCGGCAGGCGCCGGCCGAACGCACCCGCTCGTAGCTCTCGCCGGGCAGATACGCCTGCAACTCCTGATCCCAGACCAGTCGCCCACGCGTCTGCGAGAACAGATGCACACTCGGCGTATAACCGCCGCACATCAGCACCGCATCGCAGGACACACGCAGCACCTTGCCCGCGAGCGCGCGGCCATCGACCGATTGTGCGAGCGAGATTTCGCTGACGCGCATATCGCCGCGCGTGCGGATGACCGTCATGCCCTCGTGAATCGTGAGTCCGGCCGCCCGGGCCGCCTTCGGCAAATCGCCGCTGGCGGCGGCGCGGACATCGACGATGACGGCGATGCCAACCCCGGCCGCGTGCAGATCGAGCGCGGTCTGATAAGCCGCATCGTGCGCCGTGATCAGCGCCACGCGCCGCCCCACGAGCACCCCGTAGCGGTTCAGATAGCTCGCACCCGCACCGGCCAACATCACCCCGGGCCGATCGTTGCCCGGAAACACCAGCGGTCGCTCCAGCGCACCGGCGGCGAAGATCACCTCGCGCGCGCGCACCTGCCATAGCCGCTCACGCGGCCGCTCGGTCGAGGGTTCGCTCAGGTGGTCCTGCAATCGCTCGCACAGCGCGACGAAATTGTGGCTGAAGTAGCCGAAGGCGGTGGTACGCGGCAACAGCGTCACGTTGGCTCGCGC
>DASYNV010000189.1:0-6445 GCA_036008365.1 Steroidobacteraceae bacterium
GTCTGGCCGCAGCGCCAGAACGACTACTTCGGCACGCTGTCTACCCTTACAATACTCAACCCGCGATCCGCGCGCTGCTCCTAAGCCGCTGATGCGGCTAATTTTTTCCGAAGGACTGCTTGTGCTACAGGCGCTGACCCGCGTTTTCGGGAGCCGCAACGATCGGCTCATCAAATCCTTTGGCCGCATGGTGCGAGACGCGGCGAGCCACGAGAGCGCCTTGCAGGAGCTCTCGGATGAGACGCTGCGCGCCAAGACCGGTGAGTTTCGCGAGCGCATTAAGCAAGGAGCCACGCTCGATCAACTGCTGCCCGAGGCGTTCGCCGTGGTGCGTGAGGCTGCCCGCCGGACGTTGCGGCTGCGGCACTTCGACGTGCAGCTGATCGGCGGCATCGCGCTGCATCAGGGCAAGATCTCTGAGATGCGCACCGGTGAGGGCAAGACCCTCATGTCGACGCTGTCGGCCTACCTCAACGCGCTGCCCGGCGAGGGCGTGCACGTGGTGACAGTCAATGAGTACCTGGCGCAGCGCGACGCGGACTGGATGGGTCCGATCTACCGCTTTCTCGGGCTCAGCGTCGGTGTCATCCGCAATGCCCAGGACTCGGCCGAAAAACGCGTCGCGTACGCCTGCGACATCACCTACGGCACCAACAACGAGTTCGGCTTCGATTACCTGCGCGATAATCTCGCCTTCCGCCTCGAGGACCGCGTGCAGCGCTCGCTGTCGTACGCGATCGTCGATGAGGTCGACTCGATCCTGATCGATGAGGCGCGCACGCCGCTGATCATTTCGGGTCCGGCCGAGGAAAGCACCGAGATCTATATGCGCATCAACGGTCTGGTGCCGCGTCTCACGCGTCAGCAGACCGAAGAGGGACCTGGAGATTTTTCGGTCGATGAGAAGGCCAAGCAGGTTCATCTCACCGAGTCCGGCCACGAGCGCGTCGAGCAGCTGATGCTTGAGGCGGGGCTGCTGCGCGAGAGCGAGAGCCTGTACGACACCGCCAACATCCGCCTGATGCATCACCTGAATGCGGCGCTGCGCGCGCACGCGATCTACAAGCGCGACATCGAGTACATCGTGCGCGACGGCGAAGTCATCATCGTCGATGAATTCACCGGCCGCACGATGCCGGGCCGACGCTGGTCCGACGGGCTGCACCAGGCGATCGAGGCCAAGGAGAACGTGCGCGTGCGCGAGGAGAACCAGACGGTCGCCTCGATCACATTCCAGAATTACTTCCGGCTCTACAAGAAACTCGCTGGCATGACCGGCACCGCCGACACCGAGGCACCCGAATTCCTGCAGATCTACGGCCTGGAAGTGGTCGTGATTCCCACGCATCGGCCGATGATCCGCAAGGATCATGCCGATTACGTCTATCTGACGCAGAAAGACAAGTTCGAAGCGATCATCGAGGACATCAAGGATTGCGTGCAGCGCTCGCAACCGGCACTGGTCGGCACCACCTCGATCGAAACCTCGGAGTTCCTCTCGAGCCTGCTGACCCAGCAGGGCATTGCGCACCAGGTGCTGAACGCCAAACAGCACGAGCGCGAGGCCCACGTCATTGCGCAGGCAGGTCGGCCGGGCACCGTGACGATCGCCACCAACATGGCGGGCCGCGGCACCGACATCGTGCTCGGTGGCAATCTCGAGGCCGAGCTCACCGCCCTCACTGCCGCCGCGGGCGCCGGCACTGATGGCGCGCTTGACGCCGGCGCTCCTGCCGGTGCCACGGACCTCGAGGCGCAGCGCACGGCCGCGCGCGCCGCCTGGCAGCAACGCCACGATCAGGTCATCGGCGCCGGCGGCCTGCACATCATCGGCACCGAGCGGCACGAGTCGCGCCGCATCGACAACCAGTTGCGTGGCCGTTCGGGCCGCCAGGGCGATCCGGGGTCGAGCCGCTTCTATCTCTCGATGGAAGACAACCTGATGCGCATCTTCGGTGATCCCAACCGCACCAAGCGGCTGCTGCAGTTCGCCGGCATGAAAGAGGGCGAGGTCATCGAGAGCGGGATGCTCACGCGGCAGATCGAGAAGGCGCAGCGCAAGGTGGAGTCGCACAACTTCGACATCCGCAAGCAGCTGCTGCTGTTCGACGATGTCGCAAACGATCAGCGCAAGGTCATCTATCAGCAGCGCACCGAGATCCTGGGCACCACCGACATGAGTGCCGCCATCCAGGAAATGCTCGAGGAGGCCGTGGGCGGTCTGTTCGATGAGTTCGTGATTCCAAACAGCGTGCCGCAGGACTGGAATCTCGAGTCGCTGCAGGAGGCCCTGCGACGCGACTTCTTCCTCGATCTGCCGCTCAAGGCGTGGCTCGAGGCCGAGCCGGAGATCGAGCAGGCGGCGCTGCGAACGCGCGTGCTCGATGCGGCGCGCGGCGCCTATGCGCAGAAGGTCGAGCGCACGGGCGCAGCCATCATGCGGCACATCGAGCGCGACGTGGTGCTGCGCACGCTCGATCAGCACTGGCGTGATCATCTGGCGGCGATGGACTACCTGCGCCAGGGGATTCACCTGCGCGGCTATGCGCAGAAGGACTATCGCTTCGAGTACAAGCGCGAGGCTTTTGAGCTGTTCTCGGCCATGCTCGGCCGCGTCAAATTCGACACGGTGTCGATGCTGGCCAAGGTCGAGGTCCGCACCCAGGAACAGATCGATCGCGAGGAAGCCGAACGCCGCGAGCGCCTGATGCGTGCGCTGCAGGCGCAGCACGCCGAAGCGCAGTCGCTGCTCGGACTGCCGGAGGCCGAGGCCGCATCGCCGGCGGGCGTGAGGCCGGGCGGGGGCATCATGGCCGGCGCAGTCGCCGGCGCGCCAGCGGCCGCGGCGCGCTTCGCCGAGCCAGTGACGCCGTTCGTGCGCTCGGATCGCAAGGTCGGACGCAACCAGCCGTGTCCATGCGGATCGGGCCGCAAGTACAAGCATTGCCACGGGACGCTGGCGAGCAGCCAGTGAGGGCGAGCGGCCCATGAGCGATACCGTGCGTGTGGCCGCGGCAGTGCTGTTCGATGCAGCCGGTCGCGTTCTGATCGCGCGCCGACCCGAGGGCAAGCACATGGCGGGCTTCTGGGAGTTTCCCGGCGGCAAACTCGATGCGGCCGAGAACGCAGAGCAGGCGCTGCAGCGCGAGCTGCGCGAAGAGCTGGGCATCGAGCTGCGCCGCTGTCATCCATTGCTGCAATTGCGGCATCATTACCCCGAGCGCGTGGTGGCACTCGAAGTGTTCGTGGTCGATGAGTTTGACGGCGAGCCGGCCGCGCTCGAGGGCCAGACGCTCCAGTGGGTGAGCACCGCGGCGCTGTTGCAGCAACCGCTGCTGCCGGCCGACCGCCCGATCGTTGATGCTATTTTCGCTAATGAGGGAACCGCACATGGCGCAGGACACCGGACTGCCGGACATTCAGCTCGATAGCGCCGGGCTGTATCGCGAGGACATTTTTACCGATCGCAAGGCGGGTACGATTCGCCGGCTCATCCCGGTGACGGTCGACGGCAGCACCGATCCGCATCGTGCCGTACTGTACTCCGGACAGACGCAGTTGCTGACGCCCAACGGCGTGCTGCCGCTCGGATTCGAAATCGAGGCCAGTTCGCTGCAGGACGCCATCGCGAAGTTTCCCGGTGCAGTCAAGGAAGCGCTGGAGCAGGCGATCGAAGAGGCGCGCGAGTTTCGGCGTGAGACCGCCTCACGCATCGTGGTGCCCGATGTCGCCGGCGGTCTCGGTGGTGGTCCCGGTCCACTGCCGGGCGGCGGCAAGATCAAGCTCTAGGCTGCCCGGGGCTCCCGCAGCCGGGCTCAGTTCTCCGGCGAGCTGTCGCCGCCGCTCGCGGACTCGTCGCTGAACTCCGGCTCCTTGCCCGGGATCGCGTGCTGCTCGCTGAGCCACGCGCCCAGATCAATCAGCCGGCAGCGCTCGCTGCAGAAGGGTCGAAACGGATAATCATCCGACCACGCGATGCCGCGCTTGCAGGTCGGACAGTTCACGCGAACGGCCATCGCCTAGGCGCAGCAGATCAGCGTAAACGGTACGTCCGCTTCGTATTGAGTGGAGCGCTGTTCGATGCCGCGCCACTTGAGAAAGCGCATGTTGCAGCGATAGTGGCTGCCGCTGATCTCGGGGTACAGCGCGTGTTCGGGCGGCAGGCTGATGCGCAGCAACTGGTACGGTGTTTCGCGATCGAAGGTGATGTTGAAGACGCCGGCCACGGCGACCTCTTCGCTCGGGCGGCCGTTCTGGCGCGTGAGCCAGAGCAGTTCCGAAACCGCATCGCACAGCGGCCGCAGCAGCGTCAGCCAGCGGCCAAAGGCCTCGATACGGCTCTCCGCCGGCTGATTGAGCCAGAAGAAATAATCCGGCAGGTCGAATTCGCAGGTGCCGCCGGGGATCGCGCTGCGGTGCTTGATCGCGGCCAGGAATGCCGAGTCCCTGAGCGGCGCCAGCCACGAGCCGCCGACACCGGCCAGCTCGGTGCGCAGACGCACCAGATTGCTCATGAGTGCGCGCAGGCGCGCCGCGTCGATGCCGGCGCGGTTCTGGAATTCATTCAGCAGCGCCAGGTGGCGCTCGAGCTCCTTGAGCACGTCGCTGCGCATGTCGCCACGCGTCAGGATCGCCAGGATATCGAGCAGGCTGTCGACGGCGGCGCGGCTGCCCCACGGCGAGCCCTTCTCGTTGTGATAGAGCGCCTGGGTGTAGAGGAAATCAAGGCGCAGGAAAGTCCGCATGCGCTCGTTGAGCGGCTGCTCGAACATCGAGGCCTCGGCGGCGGTCTCGGGTGTGGTGGCAGGCTCGGCCATTGAGCTATTGTGCTTGACGCCCGCGGCGCCCGTAAACGTCCTTGCCTGACATCGACCCGGGGCGCGGTAGCTGCAGATAGCGCGCGTGCAGCGCGGCCACGAGCGGCGGCAGCGCTTCGGGCGGTCCGTCGTTGAGAATGACATCGTCGGCTTCGGCGAGGCGCGCCGCGCGGCTTGCCTGTGCCGCGAGCATTGCGCGCGCTTCCGACTCGCTCAATCCGGCCCGCGTGCACAAACGCTGCAATTGCAGGCTCTCCGGGCAGTCCACCAGCAGCACGCGCGCATAGCGATCGGCCGCGCCGGACTCCACCAGCAGCGGTACCACGTGCAGTTGATAGGGACCTCCCCGTTCGGCCGAGAGCTGCTCGGTGCGCGCGCGGATCGCGGGATGCAGCAGCGCCTCGAGTTCGCGCCGCAACGCGGCGTTCTCGAACACGATGCGGCGCAGGGCCGCGCGGTCGAGATCGCCGCCCGGCGTGCGGATCGCCGGCCCGAAGTGCTCGAACAATTGCGCGCGCAGCGGCGTCCCCGCGGCGACCACTTCGCGCGCAATCAGGTCGGCATCGAGCACCGGCACCTCCAGAGCCGCGAACAGGTTCGACACCGTGGTCTTGCCGCTGGCGATGCCGCCGGTCAGCCCGACACAGGGGGCGCGCGAGGGCTGCGCGGTCGCGGCGCTCATCCGTTGGCCGCACCGTAGAGACTGAAATAGCGCTGCACGAGCTCCGGACCCCACATCAGTGCGAGCCAGCCGGCCGCCGCGAGGAAGGGCCCGAACGGGATCGGCACGCCGCGTTCGTGGCGCCGGCTGACGATCAGCGCGACGCCCACGAGGGCACCGACCAGGGCCGCAAGCAGCAGGATCGGCAGCAGCATGCGCGATCCGAGCCAGGCACCCAGGGCCGCCAGCAGCTTGAAATCGCCATAGCCCATGCCTTCCTTGCCCGTGAGCAACCGGAACGTATGATAGACCGCCCACAGTGAGATGTAGCCAAGCGCTGCGCCGGCGATGGCGTCGAAGGGTCCGACCGGCAGGTTGCTGTCGGGCGATGCCCATCCCGCGAGGCTCGCGAGCAGGCCAAGCCACAGCAGCGGCAATGTCAGTGAGTCGGGCAGCAGCTGGTGATCGAGATCGATGAAGGTCAGCGCGATCAAGAACCACGTGATCGCGATGCCGCACGCCGCCTGCACGCTGTATCCGAACCGCCACGCCACCAACGCGGTCAGCACGCCGCACAACAGTTCTACCGCCGGGTAGCGCGCACTGATGCGCGCCTGGCAGTGGGCGCAGCGCGCGCGCAGCGCCAGCCAGCTCAGGACCGGAATATTGTGGATTGCCTTGATCGGTGTCTGACAGGCCGGGCAGGTCGAGCGTGGCGCGACCAGGTTGAACGGCGCGGATACGGCAGCATTGGCGGCAGCCCCGTTGAGCTCGGCGCAGTCCGCGCGCCATTGCCGGTCGAGCATGACCGGCAGCCGGTAGATAACGACATTGAGAAAACTGCCGATCGCCAGGCCGACGAGCAGCGCTGTGGTGATCAGCGCGGCCGGCGATTGGGCCAGCATCTCCTGCACGCGATCAGACGACGGAACCGAGCTTGAAGATCGGCAGGTACATCGCGATCACC
>DASYNV010000190.1:0-6948 GCA_036008365.1 Steroidobacteraceae bacterium
ACGCACCACGCGGCCCGAAGTATTGGCCGGCATCGGTGGCTTCGGCGCGCTGGTCGAGGTACCGCTCGATCGCTATCGGCGGCCGGTATTGGTCTCCGGCACCGATGGCGTAGGCACCAAGCTCAAGCTGGCCATCGAGACCGGCCGCCACGACACGATCGGTATCGATCTGGTCGCCATGTGCGCCAACGACGTCGTGGTGCAGGGAGCCGAGCCGCTGTTCTTCCTCGACTACTACGCCACCGGACGGCTGAACGTCGACATCGCCGCGCGCGTGATCGAGGGCATCGTCGAGGGTTGCCTGCAGGCCGGCGCCGCGCTCGTGGGCGGCGAGACCGCGGAGATGCCGGATATGTATGGCGGCGAGGACTACGATCTGGCCGGGTTCTGCGTCGGCGTGGTCGAGAAGGATGCGATCATCGATGGCGCGCGGGTACGCCCGGGCGACGCCGTGATCGGCCTTGCCTCCTCGGGACCGCACTCCAACGGCTATTCACTGATACGCAAGCTCATGGCGCTCGATGGCGTCACGAGCGCGACGCAGTTGGCGGGCCGATCCTTGGTCGAGCAATTGCTGATCCCGACGCGAATTTATGTCAAATCTCTGCTGGCGCTGATTCAGGCCCTGCCCGTGCATGCACTGGCGCACATCACCGGGGGCGGTCTGACCGAGAACATTCCTCGCGTGTTGCGCGACGGCCTGGAGGTCGTGCTGCAGCGGCACGCCTGGCCGCGATCGGCGGTGTTCGAATGGCTCGCGTGCACCGGCCACATTGAGGAAGCGGAGATGCATCGCACCTTCAATTGCGGCATCGGCATGGTCGTGATCGTGGCCAGCGACCGCGCCGATGAAGCGTTGCAGCTGCTCGCGCGTCAGGGCGAAACCGCACTGCTGCTCGGGGAGGTACGCCGGGGCGATCGCGGCGTGGTCATTGAAAGCGACCGCTGATACATGAGCCGCCGCGGCAGGCTCAAGCTCGCCGTTCTGATCTCCGGTCGAGGCAGCAACATGCTGGCCGTGGCGCATGCCTGCCAGGCCGGTCGGATCAACGCCGGGATCGTGCTCGTGCTCAGCGACCGCGCCGACGCCCCCGGGCTCGCGGCCGCTTTAGGCCTGGGTCTGCCTGCCGCCGCAATCGACGCGTCGAATTTCGTGTCGCGCGATCGATTCGAGGCCGCGCTCGAGCAGCCGATCGATCGCAGCGGCGCCGAGCTGCTGCTGCTGGCCGGATTCATGCGCATTCTTTCGGACTCCTTCGTGCAGCGGTATCGCGGACGGCTGTTGAACATTCATCCCTCGCTGCTGCCTAAGCACAAGGGCCTGCACACGCATCGACGGGCGCTCGAGGCTGGCGATCGAGCGCACGGCGCCAGCGTGCATTTCGTGACCGCCGAACTCGATGGCGGCCCGGTGATCTGCCAGGCCCGCGTCGCGGTCCGATCGGGTGACACGGAGCAGAGCCTCGCCGCCCGCGTGCTCGAGCAGGAGCACCGGCTGTACCCGTTCGCCGTGGGACTGGTGGCGGACGGGCGGCTCGAGCTCAAGGGGGATGGGATCGTGTTGGATGGACAGGCGCTGCGGGCGCCGCTCGAGGTGGACCACAGTGAGCAGCCCTAAGCGGGCGCTTCTTTGGCTGATCCTGGCCGCAGAGGCTCTGGGCGCGGCTGAACGGGCCACGGCCGCTGGGCTGGAGCCCTTCGAGGCTTCCTACACCTGGATCTGGCACGGCGCGCCCGTGGCGGTGTCGACTCTGAGGCTCGAGCAGCGGCAGGCAGACACCTGGAGCTACGCATCGAGCAGCGAGCCGCGAGGCCTGGGATTTCTCTACCCCATGCGCCCGCGGCTCGAGAGTCTGCTGCGCGTACGCGATCAGGGCGTGCAGCCGCTGCACTACCACGCCACCGATGGCACCTCCGCCGACCAGCGCGGCGCCGATGTGAGCTTTGATTGGGATGCCGGCCGCGCCACCGGCGTCTACGAAGGCGTCAAGGTCGATCTGGCGCTCAAGAACGGCGTTCAGGATGATCTGTCGATCCAGATCGCGTTGCTATACGCGCTGCGCCAGGGACGCGTACCGGGCAATCTTTCGATGATCGACAAGAACACGATACGCGACTATGACTATCGGCAGGCGGGTACCGAGACGATCGACACCAGGCTCGGCCGCATCGATACGGTGGTCTACGCAAGCCAGCACACGGGCGCGCCGCGCGTTACGCGCTTCTGGTGCGCGCCGAGCAAGGGTTACGTGCCGGTGCGGGTGCAGCAGAAGCGCCTCGACAGCGTCGAATGGACCATGGAGATCGAGTCCCTCAAGAGCGAGTAGCGGCAAGGCGGGACGTGCCGGCGACCGGCTGCGCTCCCACCGCTCCGAGATCATGCTTTCGGCAGCGTTACCCCGCGTTGCCCCTGGTACTTGCCACCGCGGTCGGCGTACGAGGTCTCGCAGACCTCGTCCGATTCGAAAAACAGCATCTGCGCCACGCCCTCATTGGCGTAGATCTTCGCCGGCAGCGGCGTGGTATTGGAGAACTCCAGCGTCACGTGCCCTTCCCACTCGGGCTCCAGGGGCGTTACGTTGCAGATGATGCCGCAGCGCGCGTAGGTCGAATTATGAACGATCATGTCGTTGGCAACGAAATTATGCAGGCCTGGGACCGAAATATCGAACACTTCTTCCTCGCCTGCAGGCTCAATACCGTCCACGACGTCCCACACCGGACCATCGGCGAGTGGACTCGCATCCAGGTCACCCGTCGCTAAGGCCACGCGCCTGGCCGCAGCGAGCGGTACCGATTGCGTAGCGGTCGCTCCGATGTTCAGCGCGGCGAGGCTTGTGCCGCCAACGCGCGCTGCTGCATACAGCAGCCCCCGTGCCCGCTGCGGCAAAGTGTCGAAGTTACTCTTGCAGCGTGGTCGCAAGCGAATCTTTGGCAGAACTTCTTCATCGAGCACACGCCGTTTCAGCGAGTCGGGGGTGAAACCGATTCGTTCCGCAAAGCGCTGTATTTGCTGCTTATCGGTGATCGTTACGCGCCACGCACGCGTTCCGATCGCCGTAGTCTTGTCCCAAATTCGGGAAAACACCCCAAATCGCAGCAACAGGTGATGCACATCCTCGATCAGGCGCCGCGAGTTTGAATGGTATTCGACAAAAACACCTTCGCTCGAATGGTACACGCTGCCGTCCCCGCTGAATAACGCCTGCAGGAACAGCCGCACGGAAATCTCCGGCGCCATGAAGACACATTGCGGTACGAACTTGTCGGCAGCGCCGACGTTCAGACCATGGGCCTTTAGCCACAGGTGTGTACGGTCGGACTCGGCGACCCCACCGCGGCCCTCCCCCAGGCCGGCCTCAGCTACCGTCTGCTCGAGCAGCCTCACCATGGCAGGGTCCGCAGTGGTGTACGTCGGGCTGTGGCCTGGCGCATCACATTGCCCTTCCGAGATCATCAGACCCAGCAGCGTGGCTTCCCAGTTGGGCAACGGCGTTCGACCGAAGACCGGGATGTCACGCGCGACGGCGATACGGTCTCCGACCTTGAGCTCGCTGAGTTGCGCCCAGCGCTCAAGCATGCGGAATGGATGATTGCCCGTGGCGCGGATACGCAGGCCCGCTCGGGTGCGTAGCTCGAAGACTTCGCGCACGCCCTGCGGTATGAAGTCCGAGACCCTCGCGGAGCGAAGCCGCGAGCCTTCGAGGGCCAGCGTCTTCTTGCCCCAGCGCATCTCGGTGATCGGAACGTACGCGCCCGTGTCAGCGTCGACTACCCGGGTATCCGCTGTGACGCATTTCCCCAGGCATACCGTCAAGACGTTGCGCGGAATACGGAAGTATTCCACCGTGCGCGCGAGCGCGAATGAATTGGGCGGAATGATGCACACCGCCGCCGTGAGATCGACGAAGCTCTTCTCGTCGAACCGCTTCGGATCGACGATCGTTGAATTGATATTGGTGAAGATCTTGAACTCGGTAGCGCAGCGCACGTCGTAGCCGTAGCTGGACGTGCCGTAGGAAATCAGCCGGTCGCCCTCGCCGTTTTGCCGCACCTGCGTAGGCTCGAACGGGTCGATCAGCCCGTGCTCGCGAGCCATGCGGCGGATCCACTTGTCCGATTTGATGCTCATCTGCTTCCGCTCTGCCGCTCAACTGTCCTCGACTACGATCTTGGGAAAGAGCGCGCTGCGATCGCGGGCGCGCGCGGCCAGCACCGCTGCCGCACGCCGTGCGGCCTCGACATAGGCCTGCGCCGCCGGACTGTCCGGTTCGGCCACGACGGTCGGGCGCCCACCGTCGGCGTGCTCGCGGATCCGCGAGTCGAGCGGCAATTCGCCGAGCAATCGGACGCCGTGCTCGGAGGCCAGCCGCCGGCCGCCGCCGGCGCCGAAAATATGCTCGCTGTGGCCGCAGTGACTGCAGACGTGCACGCTCATGTTCTCGATGATGCCGAGCACCGGCACCGACACCTTCTCGAACATCGCGAGGCCCTTACGTGCATCGGCGAGGGCGATATCCTGCGGTGTCGTAACGATGATGGCGCCGGAAACCGGGACGCGCTGCGCCAATGTCAACTGGATGTCGCCGGTGCCGGGCGGCATGTCGACCACCAGGTAGTCGAGCTCGCCCCACTCGGTGTCAGTCAGTAACTGTGTCAGCGCCTGCGTGACCATCGGGCCCCGCCAGACCACCGCCTGAGCCGGATCGACCAGGAAACCGATCGACATCGCCACCAGTCCGTGCGCACGCAGCGGCTGGATGAGCTTCCCGTCGGGGGAGCTGGGATGAGCGCCGACGAGGCCCAGCATCAGCGGCTGGCTCGGGCCATAGATATCCGCGTCGAGGATGCCGACCTGCGCACCACCGGCGGCCCACGCCAGGGCCAGGTTGACCGCGACCGTGGATTTGCCAACCCCACCCTTGCCGCTCGCTACCGCGACGATATTCTTGACCCCGGCGAGCGGCTTGAGACTGCGCTGTACGGCGTGCGGCCGTATTGCGCTGCTGAGCTCGAGCGACAGCGGCGCCGTGATGCCCAGCGCGCGCAGGTGCGCCTGCAGCGCCGATTGCAGGGAATGCGTATAACCCAATGTCGGAAAGCCCAACTCAAGCCGTAGTCGCAGCGATTCGGGCGCAAATTCCAGCGCCCGCAGCGCCCCGGCCTGCGCCAGAGTCTGCTGTGAATACGGCTCGACAAAGCTCTCAACGGCCGCGCGAACGCTGGCCTCGGTAGTGGTCATGTACTCTTATCTCGCCGGCGGCAAGAACGGCCGTGACCCGCGGCAAACATGGCATAATCCATGCTTACTAGAAGTCTCCTGGCCACCAGAAATATGGGCAGCCGGCTGGGTGTGCGGCCCACCTCACAACATTAACACGGCGGAATGAGTTTTTTCACCAACCTGCGTGCGGATCGGCTGATCGTCCAGATCAAATCGACCACGGATCTGATGAGCCCCGAGACCCAGAAGGCGATCGGCAAGCTCAAGGACATCGGCCCGGGCGCCATCGAATCCGTAATCGCCGCCTTACCGGAAGCAGACAAGCACGCGACCGTGGCGTTCGTCGATGTGCTCGCGACGCTCGCGAACGCCAAGACCTTCCCGCAGTACGTAGTGGCGATGGTCCAGGGCAGTCCGCGGGTCGTTGCCGGGATCGCCTGGGCACTCACCAGCAGCCGCGGCTATCCGCCGCACCTGCTGCTCGACGCGCTGGCAACGCCGGGCATCGCCAAGTCGGCGCTGCTCGATGTCATCAACGGCCAGCGTCAGCGATTCTCGGTGCGTGAGCTGTTGACCGCGGCCTACTCTCAGGAACCGAACGAAAAGGCGGCCCTGTTCCGCATCGTCGCCGAGGCCGCCGACGAATCGGCGCTGCCCGAACTCATCGGCCGTCTGCAGGGCAAGGATCCGATCGCGCGACTGCACATCATCAATATCCTGGCGCGCTTCAACAAACCGGAAGTGCAGCGCGCACTGCAGTCACAGATCGGCGACACCAACAAGGCGATTCGCAGCGCAGTGCTCGCGGCGCTCGCCAAGATGGACGGACCGATCGAGGTCGCGCGCGTCTGCGCGCTGCTGCGGGATCCGGAAATCGAGGTGCAGAACCGCGCGGTCGAACTGCTGCAGCGGGCGCGCGATCCCGAGACCATCCGTCACCTCGTGCCGGTGCTCAAGGACGAGTCCGAACAGGCGCGCCGCTGCGCGGTCGAGGTGCTCAACGAGGTGGGCGATGCGCGCTCGGTCAAGTATCTGCTGCAGGCGCTCAAGGACGACGACTGGTGGGTGCGCAGTCGCGCCGGTGATGCGCTCGGTAAGATCGGCGGCCCGAAGGTCATCGATGCGGTGCTCGAACTGGTACGCGATCGTGACGAGGACATCCGCCGCGCCGCGGTCGAGATTCTCAATCAGACCAAGGACGAGCGCGCCATCAATCATCTGATTGAAGCCACCAAGGACGCCGACTGGTGGGTCAGCGAACGCGCGGTGGATGCACTGGCGGAAATCGGCAGCAAGCGCGCCGTGCCGCGCATGTATGAAATGCTGCGCTCTGGCAATGCACGGGCCATACCGGTCGTGGTTCGCGCCATCGGCAAGCTCGGCGATTCGAAATCCGTCGAGCTGCTGCTGCCGCTGCTGGCGCGCGGCGAGAAGGATACGCGTGTCGAGGTGATTCAGGCTCTGTCGCGCCTGAGCGATGAACAGCAGGCCGATCAGATCCGCCTGCAGCTTCAGGGACAGTCGGGCAATGCCGATGCCACGGTCGCGCGTGCCGCGGTGCGCGCGCTGACTGAGCTGGAAGTGCGGTTTTCAGCCGGCGTCGGCGCCCTCAGTGCACAGACTCAGGCCGGCACTTCGCGCCCGGGCCGCACCGGCGTACGACCGGCCGAGCCGACGCGCACGCTGCTGATCCCGGAGCGCGAGGTCGCGCAGGTGGTGCAGCA
>DASYNV010000191.1:0-1769 GCA_036008365.1 Steroidobacteraceae bacterium
GTCTTCTCTCTGGATCGAATCGACGGATCAATCGCAACGCGCGGTTTTCAGATCAGCCCGCTGCTGCTTTCCTCATCGTGGCGCAGGCCGGCCGGCGGCCAGCCTTCCAGCCGCATGCCGAGCATCAGGCCGTGGCTTTGCAGCACTTCCTTGATCTCGGTGAGCGACTTCTTGCCAAGGTTCGGCGTGCGCAGCAGCTCGACTTCGGTCCGCTGCACCAGGTCGCCGATGTAGTGAATGTTCTCGGCCTTGAGGCAGTTGGCGCTGCGCACGGTGAGCTCCAGCTCATCGACCGGCCGCAGCAGGATCGGATCGAACTGCATTTCGGTAGTCTTGGCGACCGCCTCATCCTCGCCCTGCAGATCGACGAACACCGACAGCTGATCCTTGAGAATGCCGCCGGCGCGACGGATGGCCTCTTCCGGCTCGATCGTGCCGTTGGTCTCGATGTCGATGATGAGCTTGTCGAGATCGGTGCGCTGTTCGACACGCGCGGCTTCGACGGAATAGGTCACGCGCCGCACCGGGCTGAACGAGGCATCGAGCAGCAGCCGGCCGATGGGGCGGCTCTGCTCCTCGAACGCGACCCGCGTCACGGCCGGCCGATAGCCGCGGCCGCGCTCGATCTTGAGCAGCATGTTGAGCTCGCCGGCCTTGGTCAGGTTGGCGATTACGAAATCCGGATTCACGACCTCGATGTCGTGATCGGTCTGGATGTCACCGGCCGTCACCGGGCCCGGACCTTTCTTGTGCAGGCGCAGCTCGGCGCTGTTGCGCGCGTGCATGCGCAGCGCGACCGATTTGAGATTCAGCAGCACATCGACCACGTCTTCCTGCACACCCTCGATACTGGTGTATTCATGCAGCACGCCGTCGATCTCGACTTCGGTGATGGCGGCACCGGGCATGGAGGACAGCAGCACGCGCCGCAGCGCGTTGCCGAGCGTGTGGCCGAATCCGCGCTCGAAGGGCTCGATCACCACGCGCGCCTGACGCGGGGCCACCGGCTGCACCTTGACGACACGGGGCTTCAAGAATTCCGTTACTGATGATTGCATTGCTACGTCACCCCAACTGTTGAACCATGAAAAGCGCCGGCCGCTGCGCGCGCGTGCGCGCACCGCCGATCACTTCGAATAAAGCTCGACCACCAGGTTCTCGTTGATGTCCGGCAGCACATCCTCGCGCGCCGGCACCGTCTTGAACACGCCGCGAAATTCCTTGTCGCTGACCTCGAGCCAGTCGGGAAATCCGACCTGCGCCGCCACCGCCAGCGCACTCTGGATGCGTAGCTGCTTGCGCGCCTTCTCGCGGATCTCAATCACATCGCCGGCGCGGCACTGGAAGGAGGGCACGCTGACGACCTGCGAATTCACGCTGATGGACTTGTGCCCGACCAGCTGCCGCGCTTCGGCGCGCGTTGCCGCGAAGCCCATGCGGTAGACGACGTTGTCCAGGCGGCACTCGAGCAGCTTCAGCAGCGTCTCGCCGGTGGCGCCGGTGCGACGTGCCGCGGCCCGGTAATAGTTGCGGAACTGGCGCTCGAGCACCCCGTACATGCGCCGCAGCTTCTGCTTCTCGCGCAGCTGCAGCCCGTAATCGGAGAGGCGTTGCCGACGTTCACTCTTGAGGCCGCCCGGCGGCACCGTGAGCTTGCACTTGTTTTCCAGCGGCTTCACGCCTGACTTCAGGAACAGGTCCGTGCCCTCGCGGCGGGCGAGCTTGCAGGTGGGACCGGTGTAACGCGCCATATTTTCCTCGCTGCCCTC